>JARRPE010000053.1:0-18986 GCA_037383205.1 Methyloceanibacter sp. | reverse complement strand
GTCTACGTGCCCGAGGAATGGGTGAGGCCGGCCGATGGCGGCGTCGAGAGGCTCGTGAATGTGTACCTGTCCATGGGCGTCACACCGCCCAAAGGCCTGCCGACGGCGACCGTCAAGGCCGACGTCGAGGCTGCCAAGGAGACTGCCAAGGCAGCGCCCCGCAAAAGGCGTGCGAAGACGAAGTCAACGCAGGACGGCGGTGCGCCTTAAGTCGCGAAGCGGAAATGCAGGACGTCGCCGTCCTTAACCACATATTCTTTGCCTTCCAGGCGTAGCTTGCCCGCGTCGCGCGCGCCGGCCTCGCCGCCGAGACCGACATAGTCGTCATAGGCGATCGTTTCGGCGCGGATGAAACCTTTCTCGAAATCGGTGTGGATCACGCCGGCCGCCTGCGGCGCGCGGGTGCCGCGTTCGATGGTCCAGGCGCGCGCTTCCTTTGGCCCCGCCGTGAAATAGGTGAGGAGGTTGAGCAGCTTGTAGCCTTCCTGGATCAGCCGGTTGAGGCCCGGCTCTTGGAGGCCGAGATCGGCGAGATAGGAGCGCCGTTCCTCCGCGTCGAGTTCGACGAGCTCGGATTCGATCTTGGCGGAGATGACGACGCAGCCGGCCCCCTCGTTCTCGGCGCGCTTTTGAACTTCCGCCGAAAGCGCGTTGCCGGTCGCGGCGGACCCTTCGTCCACGTTACAGACATAGAGGATGGGTTTGGAGGTCAGGAGCCCCAGCGAATGGAAAGCCTTGCGGTCGTCGTCATCGACAATGGCGAAACGCGCCGGTTTGCCTTCGCGCAAGGTGAAAAGTGCACGTTCCAGAAGTGCCAAGGTCTCCTTGGCTTCCTTGTCCTGACCGCGGATCTTCTTTTCGAGCGCGGGCACGCGCCGCTCGAGGCTCTCGAGATCGGCGAGCATGAGTTCCGTCTCGATGGTCTCGGCGTCCGCAATGGGGTCCACCTTGCCATCCACATGGACCACGTCGGAATCTTCGAAGCAGCGCAGCACATAGGCGATGGCGTCGACCTCGCGGATATGGGCCAGGAACTGGTTGCCGAGGCCTTCGCCCTTGGAGGCGCCGCGGACGAGACCGGCGATGTCGACAAAGGTGAGCCGCGTGGGAATGGTTTGCGCGGAGCCGGCAATCTCCGACAGCTTGGCCAGGCGCGGGTCCGGCACCGGCACGTCGCCCACATTCGGCTCGATCGTGCAGAACGGGTAGTTGGCCGCCTGCGCCGCGGCGGTCTCGGTCAGCGCGTTGAAGAGGGTAGACTTGCCGACATTAGGCAGTCCGACAATGCCGCATTTGAATCCCATGTCGTCCCTTGTCTTCCCTTGGCTCCTGCCGCGCCGCCGGTTGCCCGCGCTAGTCCGTTCCGTTTTGCGTTTCGTCGCGGATGTCGTTCCGTGTCTCGTGAGCGACCTGAGTCTGGAACCGGTCCTTCTCGCCCTTGGCGAGGACGGGAGCCGCATCCGACATCGCATCGAGCACCGGTTCCAGCCATTCCATATCGGCCTTTGCGAAGTCGCGCATGACGTGACCGATGACGCGCTCGCGATGACCGGGGTGGCCGATGCCGATCCGCACCCGCATATAGTCGTTGCCCAAATGCGCCGTCAGGGATTTGAGCCCATTATGACCGGCGACTCCGCCGCCGATCTTCACGCGCACCTTGCCGGGCGCGAGATCCAACTCGTCGTGGAAGGCGACGATGTCGCCGACGGGGACCTTGTAGAAGCGCGCGGCTTCTCCCGCCGAGCGGCCGGACTCGTTCATGAAGGTTTGCGGTTTCAGGAGGAGCACCTGTTCGCCACCGAGCCGCCCCTCGCAGGTCAAGCCTTGGAAGCGCTTACGCCACGGTGAGAACCCATGCGCGGCCGCCATCACGTCCACAGCCATGAAGCCGACATTGTGACGGTTGAAGGCGTATTGCGCCCCCGGATTGCCGAGGCCGACGAAGAGCTTCATTGCGTCGTCCCGTCTCGCGGCCCGTCAGACCAAGAAGGAGGTGGTTACTCCGTCTCCTCTTCGGGGGTCTCTTCCTCGGCCACTTCCTCCTCGGCGCCTTCGTCCTCGGTCTCCTCTTCGGAGCCGCGGCCCACGATCGTCGCGACGGTGAAGTCGCGGTCGGCGATGGTTGGCTCGGCCCCTTCAGGCAACGCCACGGAGGAGATGTGGATGGAGTCGCCGATCTCCATGCCGCTCAGATCGATTTCGATCGATTCGGGAATGGAGTCGGCCGGGCAGTTGAGAGAGATTTCGTGCCGTACAATGTTGAGAACGCCGCCACGCTTCAGGCCTGGCGCCGCGCCTTCGTTCAGGAAGTGCACCGGGACATCGACGTCGATCATCGCGTTCTTCGCGAGCCGCAGGAAATCCACGTGGATCGGGAAGTCGCGCACCGGGTCGACCTGCACATCGCGCGGGATCGCGCGGATTTTCGTGCCGTCCATGTCGAGCATGTAGACCGTGCTCTGGAAATGGCCGGTCTGAATCTGCTTGGAGACTTCCTTCGTCTCCAGCGTGATGTTGAGCGGCTCGTCGCTGCCGCCGTATACGATGCCGGGAATGCGCCCTTCGCGGCGAATTGCGCGCGCGCCACCGGTTCCGGTGCGCCCTCGCGACCACGCCTTGAGCTCGATCGCCTCAGCCATTTGATCCTCCGAACGTCTGAAATAATGAGGGGCCGGAAACCGGCCCCCAAAATCGGGCGCGGCGCTCTGGTCGTGGTCGCCGCGACGGAATTGGAGAGGCTTATAGCCCAAGGACCACTAAGAAGACAATCGCCTATCGGCGCTGTTTTTCGAGGCCTAGAGCCCGCCTGAGACGACCTCCGGCGGGAGGCCGGGCGACCCCTTCTTGGCGGTTTCGGCCTCTTTCACGAGCGCCAGGACACGGCGGTTCAGGGGTGCCGGGTGCCCGACGCGATCGGCCAGCCGGATGATTTCCCCTTGGAGATGGTCGATTTCGGTCCGCCGTCCGGCCTGCAGGTCTTCCCACATGGAGGACCGGGCGTTCTTGTCCATGGCAAGCATCCGCTTGGCAGCGATCCGGAACAGGGCGTCAGGAAGTCGCAGGGCCAGCGCCAAGGCCCGCTGCGGCACGCCTTCGTAAGGGGCGTAGCGGATTCTGGTGGCATTGAGGACCGCCAGGCCCTCGTCGAGCTGCCGGGCCACGAGCGCGCGCCAGCGCCGGTCGCCGAACTGCTCGACGATCGGCAGGCCCGACAGGGCGTTGAGGCCGTTGTTGAGATTGACCAGGAGCTTGCCCCACAGCACCGCCTCGATGTCCTCATGCTCCGCGACCGGCATGTTCGGCACTTCGAGTACGGACCGTATCCCGCTCGCCGTCTTCTCGATCAAGATCACGCCGCCGCTCGCCCGATGGAAGCGCGGCGCGGCATCCGCGGGGCGGTTCTGAACGACATTGAACGGCACCATCGCATCGACCACGCGGCCCGCGCCGAGATGCTGCCTCAGAACCATCGCGTTGCAGACGCCGTTCTGCAGGCTGACGGCGATGGCGTCGGTGCCGGCGTGCTCGGCGATCAACGCGGCCATTTCGTCGGTGTCGTGGGATTTCACCGTCACGAGAATGAGCTTCGCGCCTGCGAGGGCTTCGGCGGGGTCAGTGCTGAGCGTCAACCGTTCGGAGCCGAGCTCAATATCGTGACCGTCCAGGTCGGTGCACTTGAGGCCATGGCGGGCAATGTCGGCGGCGAGGGCGGGGCGGGTCAGCAGTGTGACGTTACGGCCGGCGGCGGCAAGACGCGCGCCGATGTAGCAGCCGACGCTGCCGGCACCCGCAATCGTAATCGGTAGGTCGTTCAATTCGGACATGAAAGAGGCCCGGCCGGATCAAGGGAAATGCGCACATAGCCTGGTCTGGTGGCCGCTTTGTGGAGTCGTGGGCAATTCGACTACGTGCTCGTCGTCAGTCTATAGTACGTTTTGCGAACTTGGGTTGGGTGTCTCAAGTCTAGCACTTTCGAATTCTGCCGATCTTGCGCAACACGGGAACTGCGCGCGTCATGTATGAACAGTTCGACAGTCGTCTTACCGGCGTGCCTGCAAAAGGGGTGACCGGTGTCGACACGGTAGAGGTGCGCGGTGGCGCGATGCTGCGGCCGTCCCCACTAGCTAATCATCCTGCTCATCTGCGGGCCAAGGCTAAGCGATATCTTCCTGCGATCGTCTTCGACTTTCTGGAGGGCGGCTCCCACGACGAAATCACGATGAGGCGGAATCGCGCAGACTTCGATGCCTTGCGCCTTCGCCAGCGCGTGTTCGACCACTCGGTGATCCGGACCACGCGCACGACGCTTTTGGGGCAAGTCGCGTCAATGCCCGTCGCATTGGGACCTGTCGGCATGTGCGGCGCTTTTCATCCGCAGGCGGAAGTTCATGCTGCCCGTGCGGCGGCGGCGTTCGGCGTGCCTTATTGCCTCAGCTCGCTGGCCAGCTCGTCAATCGAGGAAGTTGCAGCCGCCACCGATGCGCCGTTCTTGTTCCAGCTCTATCTAATGAAGGACCGTGAGATCAACGCCTCGCTGATGCAGCGGGCTGAACGGGCCAAGTGTCCGGCGTTGATGGTCAATGTCGACACGGCCGTCCAGGGGCGGCGCAATCGCGATCTCGACAACGGTGTGAGCATCCCGTTGAACTTGCGGATCTGGCAGCTGTTGGACCTGGTGCGCCGGCCCCAATGGGTCTTTCGTTTTTTGCGCAACAAGCCAACGCTCGCCAACCTCGCCCCCTATTGTCCGGATGATCAGGAGGGCCGAACCGCGCTTCAAGGGAGCGGTCAGCAGGGACGACCTCGAGTGGCTCCGGAAAAACTGGTCCGGCAAGCTAATCGTGAAAGGCGTCCTCGACCCGGAGGATGCGGTCGTCGCCGCCGATCTCGGCGTGGATAGCGTGGTGGTGTCGAACCATGGCGGGCGCCAACTCGACAGTGCCGCGAGCTCGATCGAGATGCTGCCCCTCGTGCGCGATGCCGTCGGAGACAGGGTCGAGCTCACGCTCGACAGCGGCGTGCGGTCGGGCTTCGATGTCTTGAAGGTGCTTGGGCGGGGTGCGGACGGTTGTCTCTTGGGGCGGGCTTATATTTATGGCCTCGCCCCCTATGGCGAACGCGGCGTCGCAGCCGCGCTTCAGCTAATCGCGCAAGAACTCGACGAGGCGATGACGCTGACCGGTACGGCCGACGTCAACGCCTTGCCCGAGAATCTGGTCTTCGGCCCTTAAGTACTACGTACGCCAGGGATGCGCGGGCATCTCGGAGACGCCGAGAACGTCGACTCCGGCTTGGGCGACCTCATGGTCGTTGTCGACCGTGCTGCCGCTGACGCCGATGGCGCCGACCAGGACGCCGTCCTCGTCGACGATAGGCAGTCCGCCTGGGAACGTGATGAGACCATCGTTGGAGTGCTCGATCCCGTAAAGCGGCTTGCCGGGCTGGGAGAGCTGACCCAGCGCGCCGGTCGCCATGCCGAAGAAGCAGGCCGTGGTCGCCTTCTTAATGGCGATATCGATGGAGCCGACCCAGGCGTCGTCCATGCGCATGAATGCTTTTAGGTTGGCGCCGGAGTCGACCACGGCGATGCACATCTGTGTATCGAGTTCGATGGCTTTTTTCCGTGCCGCTTCGACGACGCGTTCGGCATTCTCAAGGTTGACGTGCATGGCTGATTTCCTCCGTACGATTGTTATTCCGCTATTGGGACGGCCTCATAGTAGTTGGGGTTTCGCGACCAGAGCACAAGAGCATGCAGGGGCGATGACGCAGGATCGCCCCGGCGCCTGTTCGGGTGACGGGCGAAACAATAAAGGACAAGCCTAATAGAAGAGGCTGGAGACTGATTTCTCTTCGGCCGTGCGCGCGATCGCTTCACCAAGGAGCGGTGCGATCGACAGCACGCGGATGTTATGCGCGTTCAACACGGCATCGCTCGGCATGATCGAGTCGGTAATCACCAGCTCCTTCAGCTGCGAAGCCATCACACGGGCGATAGCACCGCCGGAGAGAACGCCGTGGGTGATGTAGCCGGTCACCTGCTTCGCGCCCTGTTTCAGGAGCGCTTCAGCCGCGTTGACCAAGGTGCCGCCCGAATCGACGATGTCATCCATCAGGATGCAGCTTCGTCCGGACACGTCGCCAATGACGTTCATCACTTCGGATTCACCGGGCCGCTCGCGGCGCTTGTCGACGATGGCGAGCGGCGCATCGATGCGCTTTGCAAGGCCGCGGGCGCGAACCACGCCGCCGACATCCGGCGAGACAACCATGATGTCGTCCTTGTCCATGACTTCCTTGATGTCGCCGACAAGCACGGGCGCGGCGAACAGATTGTCAGTCGGAATGTCGAAGAAGCCCTGGATCTGGCCGGCGTGAAGGTCGAGCGTCAGAACGCGGTCGGCTCCGGCGCGGACGATCATGTTCGCCACGAGCTTTGCCGAGATCGGCGTCCTGGGGCCGGGCTTCCGGTCCTGCCGCGCGTATCCGAAATAGGGGATGACCGCCGTGATGCGCCGTGCCGAGGCGCGTTTCAGCGCGTCGCACAGGATCAGCAGCTCCATGAGGTGGTCGTTTGCGGGCGCCGAGGTCGACTGGATGATGAACACATCCTCGCCGCGCACGTTCTCTTGGACTTCGACGAATATCTCTTTGTCCGCAAACCGGCGGACAACGCAGCGCGCAAGTGGCGTTTCGAGATAGTTGGAAATTGCCTCAGCGAGAGGGCGGTTGCTGTTGCCTGCAACCAGTTTCATGCTCGTGTTCCCCGAAACCCAGCCAATGCGCCTCCGGCCCAGGGCCTCCAGCACCCGAGGCGCTTTTAACAAGCGTGTGGCACCTGTGTAAACGTTCGAAGTTGCCTAAGTCCCGGCGTTAAGGTCGCGGGCGGGGCCGTGGTGCCGCCGCGCGCCCACAGTGCGCTCGTCGGGGGTCATTGAACCAGCTTCTTGATGCCGGGGACGGCGGCGTTCGCCGCGGCGTCTGCGGTCGCCCCCCAAGAGCCGTTCAGCGACCCTTTGGGGATGACGTTCTCTTGGGTCACGGTGCCCTTGACCTTGCCGCCCGGCTCCAGGACCCGCCAATCGATGCGGATTTTCTCCTTCGAGAGCCCGGCCATGCTGAGCTTCACGGTGCCATTCACGGTGTAAACGTTCGACCCTCGGCTCACGACCTTCACGCCGGAACTGCGGAGCTTCTTTTTGAGGGCCGAGGACAAGCTGCTGCTCCCGTCGCCCGGTGCGCCGGAGACCGAGCCGACTACGACGCCGGATGGCTTCGGAGCGGCCGCCGTCCGGGCGCTCGAGGCCGTGGCCGCGCTGGTTGAGGCGGCGCCCGTGGCGGCTGCGGCCCCCGTGGCTGCGGCGGTGCGGCCCGTGAAGGAAGAGGAGGGCGAGGATGACGAGGCCGTTGGTTTGCCGAAGCCGCCGCCGCGCCCGCCCGGCAGATCGGCAGCCAGCTGCGACGCCGTGCTGTTGGCGATGTTGGCCATGGCCGACGAGTTCAGCCCACGCCAGGGATTGGAGCTCGACCCACGGGCGACGACCTCCTCGCCCGAGACCCGGGTGACGCGCTTGCCTGCCGCGTCGTTCACGTCCCACACATAGGAGATGCGGGACCGGCTGCCTTCGACGGCGGACAGAAGATAGCCCCGAAGCGTGTATTCCGCTTCGTCGGAACCGCTGGGGAGAATGGTCAGATTGCGCTCCGCGGCCGCGGTCTGAAGAGCCTGGGTCAGTTCCGAAGAGACGTTCTTGGGCGGACCGAGCACGGGGCCCATGGCGATCTTCGGCGAGCTGGAGAACAAGCCGCCGGCGCCGTCCATGATATTGCCCACGCCCGCACCACCGCCGCAGCCCGTCAAAGCCAGCGCTGCTGCGAGCAGCGCGGTGAGCGCCACCACAAGGCTTAGGACGTGTTCCGTTCTGTATTGCTCAGCGGCCAACCGCTCGCTCCCTCGTTGGCGGCACACGATTCTGCGCGTTGCGCGCGTGCGCTCCCAACGTCGTTTCCACCCGGTGTTCTTTTGGCGGGGCCAGGCGTTGTGGGCCGGCCCGGTTGAACTTCCGGCCACCTTACTTGGCAGGCCCCGAGGGCGTCCAGACGCCCCGCCCGTCCCCGAGCCTGCGGATCAGTCTATGGTGAATCCTAATCAGGTAAGTACGATGGCGGAAATTTGGCGACCATAATCTCCTTCTCCGTGGTGTTGTGCGCGGCGATAGCTGTAAAGCCGGGTTTCGTCGTAATAGGTGCAGATCCCAAGATCGTAGATACCGCGCACGCCGGCCCGGTCCAGCCGCTCGGCGACATAGGCCGGCAGGTCGAAGTGCGGCTCCGCCGTGCCTTCGTCGTTCGCGAAGAACACTCCGGCATCGGGTTCGGTCTCGAGAAATCGCGCCTTGTACTCTTCTCCCACCTCATAGGCGCCCTGGCTGATCGAGGGGCCGATCGCCGCGACGATCCTTGTCGGGTCGGCGCCAAGACCTGCCATGGTTGCGACCGTGGCCTCGACAATGCCGGTGAAGGCGCCGCGCCATCCCGCGTGGGCGGCTCCCACGACGCGCGCCTGCGGGTCGCAGAGCAGGAGGGGGGCGCAGTCGGCCGTGACGATCCCGACTGCGATCCCCGGTGTTGCGGTGACGACGGCGTCGGCCTCGGGGCGGCTCTCGGGGGTCCAGGTCTCGTCGGCGATCACGGCGATGTTGGAGTGCTTTTGGTACGGGGTCGCGAGCCTCTCCGGCTTTACGCCAAGCAGTCTGGCTGCCCGTGTCCGGTTCTCCGCAACGGCGTCGGGTGCATCGCGCGATCCCACGCCGCAGTTGAGGGATTCGTATAGGCCCTCCGAGACTCCGCCGAGGCGGGTGAAAAACCCGTGGTCTATGCCGTCTATCTCGGTGAGATTGCGGGCCTGGAATCTGAGTTTGTCGTCGTTGATCATGGGGCTGCGCTCAACGTCTCATTCTGTGTTTTCGAAAGCGGGTGGCACCGGAAGCGTATTACTCATGATGGCAAGCGCTTTGAAAAGCACGCCCATGGCCGCAGGATCGACCAGCCGTTCGGCGCCGGCGATCAGGGCCTCGCGCTGCTCCGGGGTCGCGTCCCGGCACAGGTGCTCGAGCCGCGCTTCCAGTCCTAGCTCCAAGAGGAGCGCGCGCTGCTGTTTGGGTCCGTACACGGCGAGACCCTTGGCGCGTGCCGCATCCTTCAGTGCGCCGAAATCGACATGGGCGGTGAGATCCACATCGCCCGGTGCTTCGAGTGGGTCGGCGAATTTGTGCCGCGAAATGGCCTGGAGCGTGTCGCCGCATTCGGTCGATGCGTGGCCGTAGTCGACAATGAGCGCGGCGAGCGGGGCATCTTCGGCCCTGGCGGCAAGCGCGGCGACGACCGCATTCGCCGCAGGCCTCACTTCGAGGATCGACCCCTCCGGCAACTGCCGCAGTTCGGCATTGCGGCGCAGGTTGTCGGCGGGGAGGGCTGGACCGTCGCAGAATTCGAAGCTGCCGTTCGTGGCGATCCGCACGCAACGCTCGCGCCACTCGCCCTCGCGCCAGACGAGCTGGCGGACCGGCAGCGCGTCGATGAACTCGTTGGCGAGCACGATCAGCGGGTCGGGCGGCAGGGTCTCGATGGTCTCGTGCCAGGAAATCTCGACGCCGAAGCCTGAGAGGGCTTCTTCCTGTGCGCGACGGAGGGCCGGGCTGGTCTCGACGAGCGCTACCTTCGCACCGTCCATAAATCCTGGCAGGCGCCGCAACGCGCGCAAGGCATCGGCCATCAATGTGCCGCGACCGGGACCGAGTTCGGCGAGCACTACCGGGCGTGGCGAGCCCATCCCTTGCCAAACGGCGTAAGCCCACAAGCCCAGCAGTTCGCCGAACACTTGGCTGACCTCGGGCGCGGTGATGAAATCGCCAGCCGCGCCGATTGGTTGTTTCGATGGGTAATAGCCCGCCGTCGCGTCGGCGAGGCATACATCCATATAGCGTTCCACGCTGATCGGACCGGCCCGCGCGATCTGCGCCTTCAGACGCACGCTGAGAAGCGTGCTCTCCATACTGGTCCGTGTCCGCGTCGGCGCCATGATGCCGTCCGTCAGGCCGCGAGGGCCGCCTTCCGCCGGGCGCGCCAAATGAGCCAGACACCGATGAGGAACATCGGTATTGAATAAGCCATGCCCGGGGTGAGGATGCCGATATCGAGCGGATGCCCCGGATGCGGCTCGCGCGCGACCTCCTCGATCACGGAACGGAAGATTCCGTACAAGATGAGGAACAGCCCGAACACGGTGCCGGCCCGGTTCAGCTCTTTATAGTAGTGCGTGGCGATCCGCAGGATGATGAACAAGACCACGCCTTCTAGCGCGGCTTCGTAAAGCTGGCTCGGGTGCCGAGGCAGATCGTCGACGCCCGGAAAGACCATGGCCCAGGGCACGTCGGTCGGACGACCATACACCTCCGAATTGATGAAGTTCGCGACGCGTCCGAAGAACAGGCCGAACGGCGTCGCCGCCGAGGCAATGTCGCCGAGCGAAAGTGGGTTGATGCCTTGGGCCTTCGCAAAGAGATAAACCGCGATGACCACGCCCAACAGCCCGCCGTGGAAGGACATGCCGCCATTCCAAAGGGCCGGAATTTGCATCGGGTTCTGCCAGAAGTAGCTCGGCTCATAGAACAAGACGAAGCCGAGGCGGCCGCCCACCACAATGCCGAGCGTGATCCAGAGCAGGAAGTCGTCCGCCTGGCGGACCGTCATCGGCGGGTTGCCGTTCCACAGATCGGCGCGTGAGACGAGTCTGCGCCCATAGAGCCAGCCTGCGAGGATGCCCGCGAGGTAAGCCAAGCCATACCAGCGAACCGAAACGGGCCCGATCGAGAAGGCCACGGGGTCGACGACGGGGAAGGGGATGACGAAAAGATTCATGGTGCCTCGGGTCGTTAGTCGGGGCGACCCTCGGCTTCAGGCCTACCCCCTGTCAAGCGCGCGCTGCGCCCCGGCGATTTGCCGCCGATACTGGACGCACGCTCGCTTGCCTCAGCTAACGGGCTACGCAATAGTCCGCCCAAATGACAGTTTCGCTAAGCGGGCATCCTGCTAAATGCGGGTGCTGCATTACATTTTCGGAGGTTGCGTGACATGACGCAGACCAGCGGGCGATTTTTCGACGAATTGGGGAAGCTTCTGACTGACGCAGTCGGCGCCGCCGACGGCGTGCGGCAAGAGGTCGAGAGCGTGATGCGCGGCCAGGCCGAACGGGTCTTGAACGAACTCGACGTTGTGCAGCGTGAGGAGTTCGAGGCGGTCAAAGCGATGGCCCAGAAGGCCCGCGAGGAAAACGAGACCCTGAAGGCCCGCATCGCGGTACTTGAGTCGGTTGCTGTTTCTTGTGCGCGGACCCCCTCAACGCGGGCCGAGAGGATACGCATGGCTTTTATCGAAGCGTCGTACGACCACTTCACAAATCCCGTGGACATGGTGGAGCAGATTGCCACCATCCGCGACTGGACCTTCGAACGCAGCACCCCCGATGAGCTGTCTATGACGGTCGCCGGATCCTGGTGCGATTATCATGTCTCGCTCAACTGGCGGGAAGATCTGGAGGCGCTGCATCTGGCATGCGCTTTCGACTTCCGGGCGACCAATGCGCGGCTTCCGGAGGTCTACCGGCTGCTGGCCAGTATCAATGAGCAGCTCTGGCTGGGACATTTCGATCTCTGGCGGCAGGACGGCATGCTGCTGTACCGCAATGGGTTGCTGCTGGCGGGTGCCAAGACCCATGTCGGACAGTGCGAGGGCTTGCTGACGGCGGCGCTGGAAGCCTGCGAGCGCTACTATCAGAGTTTCCAATTCGTGCTCTGGGCCGGGAAGAGCGCCGAGGAGGCGCTCGCGGCCACGATGCTGGAGACGCGAGGAACGGCCTAATACGGAACCGCCGCATAAGGCATGGCGCTGCAAAGCGTGGCTTTGTGCGTGACCGGGCACCTAACGGCTGGTTAGATGGCCGGAACCGACACGTGTTCCGATGAAACAGGACCAAGCATGACAATTGCCTTGAACGGCCCCTTGCTCCTGGTCGGCGCGGGCAAGATGGGCGGTGCGCTGCTCGAAGGGTGGCTGGCCCGTGGTCTCGACCCCAAGGCCGTCTTTATCCAGGATCCGGCGCTCCCAGAGAGCATCGGCGAATTGGTGGCTGCCCATGGCCTCGTCGCGGGTGAGGCGCCCCGTTTGCCTGAGCCCCCGGCCGTCATCGTCCTCGCCGTGAAGCCGGCGCTCGCCACCGAAGTCCTCCGCGCCATCGCGCCATCGCTCGGTGATGAGACCGTTGTTCTATCCATCGCGGCGGGACGGACACTGGAGAGTCTCGCCGAGCCGTTACCCGAGACCTGCGCCGTGGTGCGCGCCATGCCCAACACGCCGGCATCCGTCGGCGAGGGGATCACGGTCTGTGTCGCCAATGCCCAGGTTAGCGAGACCCAGCGGGACGCTTGCGAGACGCTGCTCTCGGCGGTTGGCGAGGTGGTCTGGATTGACGACGAGGCGCTGATGGATGCCGTTACGGCAGTATCGGGCAGCGGTCCGGCCTATGTCTTCCACCTGGCCGAGACGTTGGAGCAGGCAGGCCTCGAAGCCGGTCTGCCCTCCGAGTTGGCCGCCCGGCTGGCCCGCGCGACAGTCGCGGGCGCCGGTGCGCTCCTGAAACAGTCCGAGCACGACGCCACGACCCTCCGGACCAATGTGACGTCGCCGAAGGGAACAACCGCGGCGGCGCTCGACGTGCTCATGGAAGATGAGGCGCTGCAAAAGCTCCTAGCCCGTGCGGTGGCGGCGGCCGCCAAGAGGTCGCGGGAGTTGTCGTCCTGAGGCGGTGCCCGCGCCTCGTGAAGCGCGGCGCCGCGTCTTTCGATGGCCACGAATTCGGCCTATCTTTTCTTCCAACAAGACGCCGCAACGAGTGTCTCAGAGAGGAGTACGGCCATGTTCGAGGAATTTTCCAGACGGAACCGTGCGGTGATGGCCGCCATGTCGCTCGCGGCCACGCGTGATTGGGGCGACGTCAGCCTTGCCGACATTGCAAAGGAAGCAAATCTGTCGATGGCTGACCTGCGCCTGGAATTTTCGTGCAAGAACGAGATCCTGCGCGCCTTCCAAACCGAGGTCGATGCCCAGGTACTGGCACGCACCAAGGCTGCCGGGCCGGATGATACCGTGCGCGATCAGGTCTTCGAGGCGTTGATGACGCGGTTCGATGTGATGTCGCCGCACAAAGAGGCCTTGAAGCACATCATGGCCTATATGCGTTGCCGGCCGGGCGAGGCCTCCATGTTCGTGTGCTCGCGAATGGTCTCGCAGTATTGGACGCTCGCAAACGCAGGCGCGAAACTCGACGGCCCAGCTGCCTTGGTGCGCATCGCAGGCCTTTCCGCTGTTTATGGCAAGGCGTTCAGCGTTTGGCTCGAAGACGATTCGCCGTCGCTCGACAAGACGATGGCTACACTCGATCGCGGCCTGGCGAACGGTGAGCGGGGCATGCAAAGCCTGGAGACGGCCTGCGAGACGGTCTGCGGCCTCGTGCGCGGCTTGAAGCGGAACTTCGGACGCAAGGACAAGCCGGACGGCAATCCTTCGCCAGAGCCCGGGCCGGTCCCGTCATCCGCCTAGCCTCACCGGCGTGCGCTAGGCGTCGACGAGATCCTTGCAGGCCTTGATGCACGCATCGCAGGCGTCACCGCAGGCCTTGCACTCTGCGTGCTTGTCCGCATGCTTCTCGCATTCCTTTGCGCAGTCGTCGCACACGGTGATGCAGACAGCGGCCAGGTCCTTGAGGCGCTTGGCGTCCGTTGCCGCGTAGCGCGCGAGCGCCGTGCACATCGGCAGCATCGCATTGACGCTGACAAGGCAGTCCGCCAGCGACGTGTCGCACGTGCTCAGCACCTTGATGCAATGCGCGACGCAGGCTTCGCCGAGGCCCACGCACTCCAGCGCCAGTTTCGTCAATTCCGCGTGGTGGGCGCCATGGTGCTGATGGCCCGTCTCCGCGAGGGCGCTGCCGGCAAGCGGCATGGCGAGGCCGGCAAGCGCGGCTCCAGTCAAGAGCTCCCGGCGGTTTGCGACAGGCGCGCCAGCGTTCCCGCTGTCACGCGCTTCGGTGTGTGACTGCTTCATTCCTTGCCTCTGAATTCACTGCTCATCCGACGGGCGCCGGTGTTCGCGTCTCTAGTAGGGAAGGGGATCCTCGTCGTCGGGGCCGGAGAGACTTTCGGGCCCTTCGCCGGGAAGTTCCTCGTCGATGGGATCGGGGTCCACAGGATTGTCGGGATCGTCCAGCGGATCACCGAGGGGATCGCCCCCTAACTCCAGCCCGTCCCTGAGACCTTCGGGGGCAGCTTTCCCGGCCTCTTCCTTCTCGAGTGTGCTCTCACGGCCGAATTCGACCTTTCCGTCGGACTCGATGTTGAGCTGGAATTCGGAACCCGGCATCTCATTTTGCTGGAAGCCGTCGGGCTCCCCCTCATTCTGGCCGAAGGCCGGTCCGGTGAACGCCAGGGCCGCGATGGCGGCAATACCGATATACGCACTCTTCATGAACGTACCTCCGACAGAGAAAACTAGACAGGGACTTTTAGCACGGCTTTCAGCCCGCCGAGAGAAGATTGATCGAGGGTGATGTCGCCGCCGTGAATCCGGGTGATGTCGCGCGCGATGGCCAGCCCGAGGCCTGTCGACCCGGAGTCCTGATTGCGGGCGTGGTCGAGCCTGTAGAAGGGCCGGAATACCAGCTCCCGTTCCTCTTCCGGGATGCCGGCACCGTCGTCCTCGACCTCGATCGTCAACATGCCGTCGCTCTTCGCGGCCGTGATGCGCACGGTGTCAGCGAAGCGCGCGGCATTGTTGACGAGATTCGAGATCGCGCGCTTGAAGGCATGGCGGCGTGCGCGCACGACGAGCGGTTTATTCTCGATCCGAACCTCCACGGTCTTGCCTTCCAGATCGGCGTTGCCGCCATGGGTTTGAGAACTGACTTCGGCTTGAGAGCTGACCTCGTCAAGCACTTCGCCGATGTCGACATAGCCGATAGCCTCGCCGGAATCGCCCTTGGCAAAAGCCATGTAGTCCTCGAGCATGGCTTGCATCTCGTCGATATCGGCGCGCATGGCGTCGAGTTCGGCGCCTTCCTCCATCATGGCGAGTTGGAGCCGGAAGCGAGTCAGAATGGTCCGCAAATCATGGCTGACACCGGCGAGCATGAGCGTCCGTTGCTCGACGTGCCGCTCGATTCGGTCGCGCATCTCGACGAAGGCGTGCGCGGCTTGGCGGACCTCGCGCGCGCCGCGCGGCTTGAAGTCGTGCGGCATGGGACGGCCTTTGCCGAAACTTTCGGCGGCGTATGCGAGGCGCAGGATCGGGCGGATCTGGTTGCGCAGGAAGAGAATGGCGACCGTGAGCAGCACGACGGAGGTTCCCAGCATCCAAACGATGAAGATGTGCGAGTTGGACGCATAGGTCTGGCTGCGGCGCGCCAGCACATGCATGACGGCGTCATCGAGCTTGATACGGATATCGACGAAATCGGACCGGCCGACCGTATCGATCCAGAAGGGACGGCCGATGCGGCGCTCCAGCTCATCTGAGAGCGTCGTATCGAGCAGGTCGAAGAACGGTTTCGAGCGAACCTGCGGCAGCTCTTCTCCTTTCGCGAAGCGCACGCGTAGCCCCAAGTTCTTCGCGGCAAGTCCCGTGAGCGTCGCGACGTTGTGCTGCTTCGGCAGTTCTTCGTACATGTCGATCAGCATGGCGATGTTTTGCACCGTGCCGGTCGATAGCCGGTGGGTCACGGTCTGCCAGTGGCGTTCCAGGAACACGAAGGCCACGACCGACTGCAGCAGCACCATGGGCGCGATGATGATGATAAGGGCGCGGGCGTAGAGGCCCTTCGGCATCTGCTCGCCGAAACGCGCCAACAGCCAGTTGATTGGACCTTTCCGTTCGGTCTTGGCGTGCTCGTCGGGGAGCGGGCGGGTGCTATCGGAGACGGCGCTCATCACTCGGAATAGAGTATGTAGCCCTTGCCGCGCACGGTCTGGAGATAGACCGGATTGGCCGGGTCGTTTTCGATCTTGCGTCTAAGGCGGTTGATCTGCACGTCCACTGCGCGTTCACCGCCGATCTCCACATTGTTGTCGGCGCTTTTGTCGGTGCCTCTGGCGAGTTCGTGTCGGGACACGGGCGTTCCCGGCCGCTGTGCAAAATAGCGCAAGAGCTCGCGCTCGCGCTCGGTCAGCCGCACGGTTTCGCCGTCGCGCCGCAGTTCGCCGCGGCTGATATGGAAGATGAAGTTGCCCATGCGTATTTCGCCCGAAGGCGCGGCCGGCGCGCCCCGCTTCAGGATGTTGCCGATGCGCAAGAGCAGTTCGCGCGGGTCGAAGGGCTTTGCAAGATAGTCGTCGACCCCGGTTTCCAATCCTTCGATACGATGCTCGGGCTCGGCTCTCGCCGTGAGCATCAGGATGGGGACTTGGCTGTCGGTCCTGAGCGATTTGGCGAACTCGATGCCCGACTCTTTCGGCATCATCACGTCGAGCACGATCAGGTCGAAGGCGAGACTGCGCAGATGGGCCCGGGCGCTCTCCGCATCGACGGCCATGGTCACCCGAAAGCCGTGGTCATGGAGGTAGCGTCCCAGCAGGTCGCGAATCCGGCTGTCGTCATCCACGATGAGGATGTGCGGGGCGTTGTCTTCCGGACCGGCTACTTGTTGCGCTTTGGTGGGCATCGCCATGGTCAAATCGATTTGCCTTCGTGCTTGCGGTTCGTCCGCATTGGACCGGGGTTCGTTATCGCGGCAACTCGAGGCCGATCTTCCGCATTGATCATTGCTTCCAGAAACCGGCGAATTGCTGGCTCCGCCTCGGGGCCGGCGGCCGCAAGGGCCGCGCGCAGCCGCACCATTTGCGGTGCGGCTAGACGGACCGCCAAGGCTTTGCCGCGTTCGGTCGGGTGCAGCAGCCGTTCCCGGCGGTCGGACGCGCCGGCCTTCTGCGTGATGTAGCCCTGGTCGATCAGCTGTTTCAGCACGCGCGACAGGCTTTGCTTGGTGATGTTCAGAATATCCAGGAGATCGGCCACGCGCAGGCCCGGGTGCCGGTTCACGAAGTGCAAGACCCGGTGATGGGCCCGGCCGAAGCCGAAGTCCTTCAGAATCGCGTCCGGGTCGCCCGTGAAGTCGCGATAGGCGAAGAACAGGAGCTCCGCGAAGGCGTGGAGATCCGCCTCCGGCATCGCCTCGATGCTTACACTGATGGTATCGGTGTTGGCCACGACCGTTCCGTCCGCGCGGGCGCCCGCGCGCTAGTTTCCCGCAGTTTTGCGGCCACGGGACAGGGGTGTATTTAGGTCAGTCATATTGACATATATTTTGGCTTGGATTATGTCAGCCATGTTGACTTAATACCCCTTGATACGCCTCGCCGCGCGCGTGCGCAATTGCTCCGGCACGTTATCGTATGGCTGGTTCCGGGGTGGAAATGACCCAGGGGTTAGACGTTTCCGGAAAAACCGGCGCGCCCCTTTTCGTGGAGGAGACCCATGTCGGGCTTTGATCAGCGTGACGGCTTGATTTGGTTCAACGGCGAGATGATCCCGTGGACCGATGCGCAGGTGCATCTGCTGACCCACGCCCTGCATTACGGTAGCGCCGTGTTCGAAGGCATGCGCGCCTATGACGGCGAGATCTTCAAGCTGACCGAACACAATCAGCGCCTGCGGGAGTCCGCCGAGATCCTCGATTTCGAAGTGCCATACTCGGTCGCCGAGCTCGACAAGGCAGCGCGCGAAGTCATCGCCGCCAACAAGCTCTCCAACGCCTACGTGCGCCCGCTAGCCTGGCGTGGCAGCGAGCAAATGGGCGTCTCGGCGCAGAAGACACGCATCAACGTGGCCGTCGCCGCCTGGGAATGGGGCGCCTATTTCGATCCCGCCGCGATCGAGAAGGGCATGAAGCTTAAATTCGCCAAATACCGTCGGCCCGACCCGGCGACGGCGCCGGTCCACAGCAAGGCGGCGGGTCTGTACATGATCTGCACCATCGAGAAGCACCGCGCCGAGCGCGAAGGCTTCGCCGATGCGGTCATGCTCGACTGGCGCGGCTACGTGGCGGAGTGCACGGGCGCAAACATCTTCTTCGTCAAGGACGGCGTGATCTACACGCCCATCGCCGATTGCTTCCTCAACGGCATCACCCGTCGCACGGTGATGGGGCTTGCCAAGCAGCGCGGCTGGGAGGTGGTCGAGAAGCGCATCCTTCCCGAAGAGCTTGACGGCTACACCGAATGCTTCGTGACGGGCACGGCCGCCGAGGTCATGCCGGTCGGCTCCATCGGCGAATACACCTTCGTGCCTGGCGAGATCACGCGCACGCTCATGGCCGACTACGCCGCGCTCGTGCGCCCGGCGAAGAGCATCGCCGCGGCGGGCTAACCGCGGCCGCGAAGGCTTCCCACATTTGCGAGGACTTTGCTGCGCCGGTGGCCCTAGCGTCGCCGGCAGGTCAAGCGTGCGCGCTGTCGTCGCGTGACGCCCCGAACACAATCACCCCAAAAAATTGCGGCGATCTCCGGCCGAAACCGGGAGACCGCCGCAAGGCTGAGATGAGGAAGCATCCAGGCTCGGGCAAGGACGCTTCTGACGTTCGGGCTGGGCGGCCAAACGTCATGGGTAGGTTCTAGCAGCTTCCCGTATTTGCATGTAATGAATTATTCTAAAGATAAGCATTGCATCTCGCTCACATATTGACCGGGGGCGGTGAGCGGACCTGGGCAGGGAGGCCGGCGGGAAAGAACCCGCTTCATAGGCACGCAGTCATGTTAGGGTTTGCGGCGATGAAAGCGTTCGGCGAACAGTATCAGCAGCGCAGCGCGCGCGAACCAAAGCAGGAGAGCGATACGCCGTCTCAGCGGCGCGGTCCGCGCGAGCCCGTGCCGGATTTCGAC
>JARRPE010000052.1:0-7665 GCA_037383205.1 Methyloceanibacter sp. | reverse complement strand
CTAGATGGCGGCGCCGACTTTGCCAAGCTTGCAGCGGAGAAGTCGAAAGACAAGAACGCGGAAGGGGGCGACCTCGGCTACTTCACGCGCGGTCAGATGCTGAAGCCGTTCGAGGACGCGGCCTTCGCGCTCGATGTCGGTCAGATTTCGGACCCTGTGAAGACGAGCTTCGGCTGGCACATTATCGAGGTGCAAGAGAAGCGAGACCAGAAGCTGCCGACGTTCGAGGACGTCAAGGACCCCATCATGAGCCAGCTGGTGATGCGTAAGGCGCAAACCGTCGTCAGTGGCCTCCGGTCCGAGGCCGACATCGAGATCGTCGATCCGGACCTCAAGCGGGCCATGGACGATGCCGCCATGCGGGGCGAGGCGCCCCCGCTACCCGAGGAAGAGTTCAACGAGGACCACTAGGTCACTGGCGTTTGGGCCATAAAACCGGCCACAAACCTGGTCACGAACATGGACAAAGTCTCGCCGTTCGCGCCGGCCCAGCCGCCGGCCTTGCCGCCCATTGACGGGGTCCGTCTTGCGGCGTGCGAGGCCGGGATCAGGTATGCCGGCCGCACCGATTTGCTCTTTGCGCTGTTCGAGCCATCGACCGCCGTGGCGGGCGTGTTCACCACGTCCAAGACGGCGTCGGCGGCGGTCGAGTGGTGCCGGGAGCACGTGCGGCACGGCATGGCCCGGGCGCTGGTCGTCAACTCGGGCAATGCCAATGCCTTCACCGGCATGCGCGGGCGTGAAGCGGTCGAGGAGACGGTGCGGGCGGCAGCGCGCATCGCCGATTGCCTCGATGCGGATGTCTATGTCGCGTCCACGGGCGTTATCGGGGAGCCGCTCGACCCGTCGAAGTTCGTGGGCTTCCTGGCAGGGTTGGCGGAACGGGCGGAGCCCGATGCTTACGAGGTGGCCGCCCGCGCGATCATGACGACGGATACGTTTCCGAAGCTCGCTACGCGAACTTGCGAGATCGACGGCGTGCCCGTCACGCTCAACGGCATCGCCAAGGGGGCGGGCATGATCGCTCCCGACATGGCCACGATGCTCTCTTTTCTGTTCACCGATGCGCCAATCGAACCCGGCGCCCTTCAGTCCGTTCTGTCTCCACTGGTCGAAGACAGCTTCAACGCGATCACGATCGACAGCGATACCTCCACGAGCGACACGGTCCTTCTCTTTGCGACCGGCGCGGCGGAGCGCCGGTCTTGTCCGCGCATCGCCGACGGGGAGGACCCACGGCTTGCCGGTTTTCGCGCGGCTCTGTTCGACCTCATGCGCGATCTTGCGCATCAGATCGTGAAGGATGGCGAAGGTCTCACCAAATTCGTGTCCGTCACCGTCACAGGCGCCGAGTCCAAGACGGCAGCGCGCGCCATTGCGAAGGCGATCTGCAATTCCCCGCTGGTCAAGACGGCCCTGGCTGGCGAGGATCCGAATTGGGGCCGGATCGTCATGGCAGTCGGCAAGGCCGGAGAAGCGGCCGACCGCGACCGGCTGGCGATTTGCTTCGGCGACATCGAGGTGGCGAAGGACGGCGAAGTGGCGCCGGGCTACAAGGAGGCCAATGGGGCCGCTTACATGAAGCGCGCCGAGATCGAGATCACCGTCGATGTGGGGATCGGTTCGGGGGCCGACACGATGTGGACTTGCGACCTCACCAAGGAATACATCGCCATCAACGCCGATTACCGGTCGTGACGGAGCACGCTGGTGCGAAGCCGCTTGTGCTGGTCGCCGCGTGCGCTTTGATCGACGGCGATGGCAACGTGCTCATTTCCCGGCGGCCCGAAGGCAAGCCGCTCGCCGGGCTCTGGGAATTTCCCGGTGGAAAGCTCGAACGGGGTGAGGCGCCCGAGCACGGGCTTATCCGTGAGCTGGAAGAGGAGCTCGGGATCGCGATTGAGCCTTCCTCACTGAAACCGCTAACATTTTCGAGTTTTCCTTACGCGGGCTTTCATTTGTTGATGCCAATCTACGCGTGTTGGCGTTGGCTAGGTGAGGTCTCCGCCAAGGAAGGTCAATCGTTGTCCTGGGTGCGTCCGGACGCGTTGGGCGACTATGAGATGCCGCCTGCCGACGAACCGCTAAAGGGCCTCTTGCCCGGATTGCTGGGGTGTTTGCGTGAGAGCGTCGACTGAAAATAGGCGCCGTCGAAGGCCCGCACGTTGCAACCGTCTCATCGCGCCAATCAAAACCTTCGCTTCGCACACGTCAGGTGCGACCGCTGTCGAGTACGGGCTACTCGTCGCGATCATCGCGAGTGTCATCTTGGTCTTTACGGCAGATGTCCAGTCCGGCTTCGAGGGAATTAGGAAAGTCCTAGCAGCGAGCTTCGGGTCCTGACGCCGTTCTCACTTTGGCGGATCTTCGTTGCGAAACGACGCCTTCGCGCCTCCCTTCTGCTCCGTTGTATTGAGCGCATCCGCTAGGCGGCTTTGCGCAGACCCCGGTTTCAAGGGTTTCTGCTGGCTAGGATCCGGGGCCCAGCCGCTCATGAAAACGAACTGGAATGTGGCAACCACCTTGCCGTCCGGCGTGCCATAGCGCGCCCGGTACAGGTCTTCGGCCTGCGCCAGAACCTGCCGCGACATCGGCTTCTTACTGCGCGCCATAAGGACATTGCCGCCGCCGAGCGCGCGGATCTCATGCATTAAAGCGCGCGGCGAGGGGTAGATCACCTCAAGCTCCTCGGCGTCCGTGACCGGCAAGGCAAAGCCGGCGCGCTGAAGAAGCGCGCCATAGGACCGCACGTCCGCGAACGGCGAGATGCGCGGCGAAACTCCGCCCTCGATCTCGTCTTCCGCCTCGAGCAAACATTCCCGTAACTCGCCGAGCGCGTTGCCGCCAAGCGCCGCGGCCATGAAGAGCCCGTCAGGGGCGAGCGCGCGGCGGATTTGGATGAGGCTGCCCGGGAGGTCGTTGACCCGATGAAGGGCAAGTCCGGACACGATCAGATTGAAGGCGCCGTCCTTGAACGGCAGCGCATCTTCATCGCAGACAACGGCGGGCGGCGGGCATCGGCGCGCATAAGCGAGCACGCTCTCCGCGTAGACCACCTCGCCCACCGACGGCAGTTCCGCGATGGTCCGGCCCAGAAGCCCGTGATAGGCGCCGAGGTCGAGCGCACGGGGAAAGTCGCGCAGCATGAGCGCGACCCGATCGGCGATCTCGCCCGCGACGTGGCCAATCAGAGCTTCGCGCTCTTCGATCTCCGCCGCGAAACGGGCTCTTCGTTCGCGCAGGAGACGCCGGTCGAAGAGAAGCGGGGTGTCGCTCATTGAACCTCCCCAGCGGCTTGTGGACATCCTATGATGGTAGCCATGCGGACGGGTGCACCAGAGGCGGGAGCCGGTTTCAGCTGGCGTGGTTTGCCGCGCTTGGCGGCCGATCTCGTACTGCCGCCCGTTTGCGTGGTCTGCCGCGCGCCCATCTCTTCCCATGGGTTGCTGTGCGCACCGTGCTTTTCCGGCATCGATTTCATCGCGGCTCCTCTTTGTCAGCGTCTAGGCGTGCCGCTTCCCTACGATACGGGCGAACCCTAGCTGTCGGCGGCAGCGATCGCCGCGCCGCCGGATTATGACCGGGCGCGGGCCGTCGCGCGTTATGCGCAAACCATGCGCGATCTTATCCAGAGCTTCAAATACCGAGACCGGCACGACGGCTTGCGCCTCTTTACGACATGGCTTGCGCGTGCCGGCGCCGACCTTCTGGCCGACGCGGATGTTCTCGTGCCGGTGCCGCTCGACCGGTCGCGGCTCTGGTCCCGGCGGTTCAATCAGTCGGCCTTGCTGGTCCGGGGGCTCGAGCGGGATACCGGCATTCCCGCCGACTGCTTTGTCCTTCGGCGGACGCGCCGCACGGCGAGCCAAGTAGGGTTGTCGGCGGCACAGCGGAAGCGGAATGTCGCGGGAGCCTTCAAGATTTCTCCGTCAGGCGCGGCCGTGATCCCGGGGAAGTCCGTGCTACTGATCGACGATGTGATCACGACGGGCGCGACCGTCGAGGCCTGCGCGCGCGTGTTAAAACGGGCAGGCGCGTCGCGCGTCGATGTGCTGGGGTTGGCCCGCGCCGTTGAACCGGCGGCATTCGTGCATTAGGTACCGCACTCTGCTGCAGACGGTCTGCACCCTAGCCCGCGAACAATGGGCCGATCCGGCTTGGATCAACGAGAGAGACTTGAGAATGGTTTCTGACACTTCCGGCCGTTTTCGCGCCGCGCTCGTGCAACTGCGCGCCGGGCGTGTGATTGCCGACAACCTCGTCGCGGCGGAAGCTCTGATCCGCGCGGCGGCGAATGGCGGCGCCGATTATATTCAGACCCCTGAGAATACCGCGCTGATGGAACTCGAGCCCGAACTCGTTCGGGCACAGGTCGAGCCGGAGGGCGAAAGCCGTCCGCTTGGATTATTTCGTGCGCTGGCGGATGAGCTCGGCGTCTGGCTGCATATCGGTTCACTCGGAATCAAAGGCGGCGACGGGCGTATCGCCAACCGCTCCTACCTCTTGGCGCCGGACGGGACGATCGCCGCGCGCTACGACAAGCTGCATATGTTCGATGTCGATCTTCGGAATGGAGAAACCTATCGGGAGTCCGACAATTACAGCCCGGGCAGCAAGGCCGTGCTGGCCGATCTGAGCCCCCGAGGTGTGCCTGCGCGGCTCGGCATGACCATTTGCTACGATCTGCGCTTTGCCGCGCTTTATCGGGCACTCGCAACGGCTGGCGCAAACATGATCGCCATTCCAGCGGCTTTCACCAAACACACGGGCGAAGCGCATTGGCATGTGCTGCTGCGGGCACGCGCCATCGAGACGGGCGCGTTCGTCTTCGCGGCCACGCAAGGCGGCCTGCATGAAAACGGCCGCTGGACGTTTGGGCACTCGCTGATCATCTCGCCTTGGGGTGAGATCCTGGCGGAGGCGGGGGCCGATCCGTGTGTCATTTTCGCCGACATCGATCTCGCCCTCGTGGAGGAGGTGCGGGCCCGGATCCCCGCACTCACCCATGGCCGCGCTTTCGAGATCGAGATTGCGGCGCCGGGCGCTGATGCTGAAAAGCGGCAGGCCTCATGATCCGCTATGCCCTCAAATGCGTCAGCGGCCACCAGTTCGAAGCGTGGTTCTCATCCAGCGACTCGTACGACGAACGGTGCGAGGCCGAGGCGGCCCGCTGCCCGGAATGCGGCAGCGCGGATGTGCAAAAGACGCCGATGGCGCCCGCGGTATTGCGAGGCCGGCGCAGCGCAAGGGATGACAGCGCCGAGGCCCCTATTGGTAGTCCGACACCCGCGCCTTCCGAATCGGCGCAGAACCAGAGTTATGCCTTTCTGAAAGGCTTGCGGGAGCACTTGAAGGCCAACGCCGACGATGTCGGCGACAAATTCGCCGAGGAAGCGCGGAAAATGCACCATGGCGAAGCCGAGGAGCGGAGCATCTATGGCGAGGCGACGGTGGATGAGGCTAAGTCATTGTACGAAGAAGGAATTCCCGCGCTTACCTTGCCCAAACTGCCCGAGGATCACAACTAGCTCAGCCCGGCGGCGGCAGCCTTGCCGCTTTTTTGGGGTAACCTCTTGTTTGGGGCTGTCACGTATACCTGAAAAATAATTCGCGAAGTGCCGTGGAAATGTCGGGATGCCTCTGCAATGATGAGTGTGCCGGACGGTTGGATCGCGCATAACCAGGGAACGAATCATGCGCCTCACTTTTTCCCAGCAACCACGGCCTAGGACCCTTTCATCGGCGTTCCGGCTGTTCGTCGCCGCGGGCTGCGCGACCTTTTTGTTTGCTCAGCCCGCTGCCGCCGAGACGGACAAGCACGCGACATCGCCGGATCTCGATCTGAGCATGCCCGAGGGCCTCGATGCCCAGCCGCAACCCGTTGATCCAAAAGGGCGGCTCGATGGCACCGATGCGTCAGCGAGCGAGCCCCGCTCGAACAAGCCAGCTAGAAGCGCATCGCGGTCGCCAGCCGAGGAGCCCGACTCGGAGCTCACAAGCGACCCGGAGATCCAGACGCTCAAGAGCGACGACCTGGCCGATCAGGAAGCGCCGGTCGAGCCGAAGACACCCACCGTGATCGCCACAGTCGACAAGACCACACAGGAGATGACGGTATTCGTCGATGGGGTCGAAGAGTATCGCTGGCCGGTGTCCACGGGTTTGCCCGGCTATGCCACCCCTGGCGGCACCTTCACCGCGAGTTCGATGAATGAAATCTGGTACAGTCGTCAGTGGGACAACGCACCGATGCCCCACGCCGTGTTCTTCACCAAGAAAGGCCACGCGATTCACGCGACCAAAGAGGTGAAGAAGCTGGGCCAGCCCGCTTCCCACGGTTGCGTCCGCCTGTCGCCGAAGAACGCGGAGACCTTCTTCAACCTGGTCAAGGAGCATGGTCTGGAGCGAACGGAAGTCGTTCTTACCGGGTCGACGCCCGGCGGAGACTACAAGATCGCGCATCCCGATCGCCGGTATGATCCGTACCAGGACTATGGCCGTCCGGCTTATCCGCGCTATGCGCCGAACCGGAATTACCAGCGCTACGGCTACAACGAGATCGCGCCGCGGGCACAGCGCCGCGGCCGTGTGTTCGTGCCGCGCAATCAGCCGCGCCAGTACCGGCGCGCCCCGCGCCGTGGCAACTGGTTCCGCGCGCCTGGCTATTAGGCGAAGGTTGCCCAGTCGCAACCCACGCCGTCAGCCTCTGGCAAAACTCTAGGCCGCGAGCAACCGTTCGATCGGAACATCGACGGCCTCGTCGCGCGGGCGGGTGAGGTAGAGTTCGGCCAGGAGATGGCCTTCCGTCTCCTTTCCCGAGGGGTCGATGCCCCGTTCGATCAGCTGCTCTAGAACTTTGTCTTGCTCGTCTCGGGATGCGAATTTGCGTTGGACGAACAGCCGCTGGCTGAGTTTCTCCGTCACGAAGCCTGCTTTGCCGAGGGTCTCGGCAATTTCTTCGAACGGGAACATGCGCAGCACGAAGTTCGCGAACCAGGGCCGCGCGCCTCTCGTCACGGCCGGCAGAAGTTCCTCGAAGCTCTTCTCCGTCACGTAACCGACACAGCCGGTGGACGTTACCAAATCGACGGCAACCAGATCCGGCCACACGTCTTGAGGGAGGGGGTGGCTCTCCAGGTCCATCGCAAGACCCCGGTCCAGAAGGCCTGCCTGCTCGCCGTAAGCGACCGCATTCTCGGCGACGTCCAGGCCGATCACCTCGATGTCTTCAACCTGGTCGAGCTGGGCAAAGAAGTCAGCGTCTTGCTCGATGATCTCTTTGGCGGTGGCGCTGCCCTGCTCCAACTCAGCCCAACGGTCGTAGAGATCTTGAATCGATAGATCATGTTTCAGCAGCGCCGCGTTTATTCCGTAGGAGCAGCCGAGATCCAGTATGTGGACAGTGTCGTCGGTTTGTTTTTTCCGCAGCTCGATCAGTCTTTGGAACACGCGTTTCGCGGCCCCTGGAATCTGGTATCCGACACTCTTTAGCTCGCGAAAGTACGCGCGTGGATCGGCGCGATCGTAGATGTGATCCATCGTCGCTTTGGCATCATTGATTTCGTCGTAGTGGTGATCATCCGACATCAGTCCTCCCGAGGTTCACTGCTCCACTCGCGTCAGATCGGGCACGACTTTTCGGCCGGCCGTGTTCCGTGTGTGAAA
>JARRPE010000051.1:0-22492 GCA_037383205.1 Methyloceanibacter sp. | reverse complement strand
TGCTTCAGGAGCTCGGTCAGACGCGCACCGCGGTTCAGCAGCTTCTGCGTCGTCGCGTCGAGGTCGGAACCGAACTGTGCGAAGGAGGCCATCTCACGATACTGGGCCAGCTCACCCTTAATCTTGCCGGCGACCTGCTTCATGGCCTTGATCTGCGCCGCGGAGCCCACGCGGGACACCGACAGACCCACGTTCACCGCAGGCCGGATGCCCTGGTAGAAGAGATCCGTCTCGAGGAAGATCTGACCGTCCGTGATCGAGATCACGTTGGTCGGGATGTAGGCCGACACGTCGTTAGCTTGCGTCTCGATCACCGGCAGGGCGGTCAGCGAGCCCGAGCCGTTCTCGGCGTTGAGCTTGGCCGCGCGCTCCAGCAGGCGGGAGTGCAGGTAGAACACGTCGCCTGGATAGGCTTCGCGTCCCGGCGGGCGGCGAAGGAGCAGCGACATCTGGCGATAGGCCACGGCCTGCTTGGACAGATCGTCGTAGTTGACGAGGGCATGCATGCCGTTGTCGCGGAAATACTCGCCCATGGTGCAGCCGGTGAACGGCGCCAGGAACTGCATCGGGGCCGGATCGGAGGCCGTGGCGGCCACGACGATGGAGTAGGGCAGCGCGCCATTCTCCTCGAGGACCTTCACGAACTGCGCGACGGTCGAGCGCTTCTGACCGACAGCCACATAGATGCAATAGAGGTGCTGCGATTCGTCGGGGCGATCGTTGATCGATTTCTGATTGAGGATCGTGTCGAGAATGATCGCGGTCTTACCGGTCTGACGGTCGCCGATGATCAGCTCGCGCTGGCCGCGGCCGACCGGGATGAGCGCGTCGACGGCCTTGAGGCCCGTCTGCATGGGCTCATGCACGGACTGGCGGGGAATGATGCCCGGCGCCTTCACGTCCACGCGGCGCATTTCGGTGGCATCGATGGGGCCCTTGCCGTCGATCGGGTTGCCGAGGCCGTCGACAACGCGGCCGAGAAGGCCCTTGCCGACCGGTGCTTCCACGATGTTGCCGGTCCGCTTGCAGACATCGCCTTCGCCGATGTTCCGGTCGTCGCCGAAGATAACGATACCGACATTGTCGACTTCGAGGTTCAGGGCCATGCCCGGGGTGCCGTCGGCAAATTCGACCATTTCACCGGCCTGAACGTTGTCGAGGCCGTAGACGCGGGCGATACCGTCACCGACGGAGAGCACCTGGCCGACTTCGGCCACTTCGGCTTCCTGCCCAAAATTCTTGATCTGGTCCTTGAGAATCGCGGAGATCTCGGCGGCTTTGATATCCATTAGCCAACCTCTTTCATGGCGTGCTTGAGACGGGTGAGTTTATTGCGAAGCGAGGTGTCGATCATGCGGCTGCCGACCTTCACCGTGAGACCGCCGAGAAGGCTCGGATCGACACGCTGATCGAGCATGACATCCTTACCGAGGGCGGCCTTCAGGGCCTGCTTCAAGGCTGTAACCTGAGTATCGTTGAGTGCTGCGGCGGTGGCGACCGACGCGCTGATTTCGCCGCGATGGTCGGCGAGAAGTGCGCGGAATGCCCCGATCATGCCAGGCACGGCGAAAAGCCGGCGGTTCTTGGAGACGAGCAGCAGGAAATTCTTGGTAAGGCCGTCGATCTTGACTTCCTCGAGGACGGCTTCGAGAGCGCGGCCTTGCTCCTCGGAGGAGAACATGGGGCTGTTGACGAGGCGGGCGAGGTCCTCGGAGGCGTCAAGCGCTTCGCCGAACGTGTTGAGATCGGTCTCGATCTTCTCGAGAGCCTTCTCTTCGAGCGCCAGCTCGAAAAGCGCCGTGGCATAGCGGCCTGCAACGCCCGATACGGTATGATCCTCAGATGCCAAGTCCCTCAAGCCTCTCCCTTTGAGGCAGGCGCAGACAACTGCCAACCCACCCTTACAGCCCGGTAAATGCTGGGATTAGAGCCCCCGCGTCAACGGAAAACTGCCCTGAAAAAGGCCCCGCTGAACCGCTCCTTGGATACCCCGCGGAGCCTGTAACATAGGGGTGACTGCGGTGCAATACGGGCGCGCGATTCTAACGTGCCGTGCGCCCTTTTCGGCCAGCGCTTAGAGAAAATTGTAGGGATCGATGTCGATGGATAGGCGGATCGAGCCGCGCGCCTTGGGCGCATCCGCCATCCAAAGGCGCAAATAGGCCTGCATGTCGGCTTCGCGTGGCGCCTTCACCAAAATGCGGTAGCGGTAGCGCCCCCGAACCACCGAAAGTGGCGCTTCGGCGGGGCCCAAAACCTCGATCTTTTCGGCGGGGCCGAAGGGCGGCATGCCCGCTTCGCGGCGCGCCTCGATCTCTTGGGCGTAGAAGGCGTCCCGGTCGCCCGCGACCAGGGCCTGGATGACCGGGTGTTCGGGCATGTAGGTCTGGAGCAGGCCGCGCCCGGCAATGGCCGCCCGGCCCGCCCGGCCTGTGACCTGGCTCAGGAGTTGGAATGTGCGCTCCGACGCGCGCGGGTCTCCTTGCGCCAGCCCGAGATCGGCATCAACCACGCCCACCAGCGCCAGCCCCGGAAAGTGGTGGCCCTTGGCGACGAGCTGCGTGCCGATGACGACATCCACCTCGCGGTCCTCGATCTCGCGCAAGGTCTCGCGCAGATCCGCGATGCGCGGGGTCATGTCGCTTGAGAGGATCGCCCGGCGCGCCTCCGGGAACAGCGCCTCGACCTCTTCGGCGATTCGCTCGACGCCGGGGCCGCACGCGACGAGGGACTCCTCGGCGCCGCAGCTCGGGCATTCGTCGGGGATCGGCGCGAACTTGCCGCAATGGTGGCACTCCAGCCTGTGCCGGAAGCGGTGCTCCACCATCCAGGCGGAGCAATTGGGACATTCGAACCGGTAGCCGCATTTGCGGCACAGCGTCAGCGGCGCATAGCCCCGGCGGTTGAGGAACAGCAAGGCCTGCTCCCCGCGCGCCAGCGTTTCCGCCATGGCTTCCGTCAGCTCCGGCGATAGCCAGGAGCCGCGCTCGGGCGGGGATTTGCGCATGTCGATGGCTTTGAGGTCCGGCAGGCCCGCCGATTGATAGCGGGCGCGCAAGGGGATGTGCCGGTAGCGTCCTTGCTCCACGTTGACCAGGCTCTCGATCGAGGGCGTCGCCGAACTCAGGATCACGGGGCATTTTCCGAGATGCCCGCGCACCACGGCCATGTCGCGGGCCTGATAGGAGACGCGGTCCTCCTGCTTGTAGGCCTGATCGTGCTCTTCATCGACGACGATGAGACCGAGATTGGGGAAGGGCAGGAACAGCGCCGAGCGAGCGCCGACGACGAGCTGCGCCTTGCCTTCGGCCACCGCGCGCCATGTGCGGCCGCGTGCCGATTGGGTCAGTCCCGAATGCCATTCCGCGGGCCGGGCCCCGAATCGCTCCTCGCAGCGCGTGAGGAACGCACTGGTCAGCGCGATCTCCGGGATCATGACGAGCGCCTGTCTGCCGTCGAGAAGCGCCTGCGCGATAGCCTCGAAATAGACTTAGACGGATCGAGCTCCCGGGTGAGGCTGTCGGGGAGTGGCTCGGCGGCAAGCGTGCCCGCGTCGACCAGGCCGTCGATCACGCCGGGGCTGACGCCGGCGGCCTCGGCCAACAAAGACTTCACCCAGACCAGCCCGTTGCTCGCGGCGTCTAGCACGCGGGTCCGGGCTGGCGTCATGCGCTCGGGGGGCGGTCCGGCAAGGCGCACGCCATAGCGTGGCGCAGGCGGCTGGAAGGCGGAACTCGCGCTCATCATCATCCGCAGCACCATGCCGGACGGGGTCAGCGTGTAGTCGGCGACCCATTCGGCGAAATCCATGGAGATCGGCGGGAGCGGCGGCACGTCGTCTAGCACGTCTACAAGCGCGCGCAGCTTGGATCGGGGCACCTTCGGCGCGGGCGTGTCGTCCGGGCGCCGCCAGACCGCGGCCACGTATTTCACCGGTCCCAGCGGGGCGACCACGAAAGAGCCGGGACGCACCTGCATCCCCTCCGGCACGAGATAGTCGTACGGGGCGGGCAGCGCGAGCGGGACCAGCACCGGCACCGTGTCCGGGGTATCATCTGGAATCAGCAGGTTCTGGTCTGGTGCGGATTTGGCCAAGATCGGGCGTTTCGGTTGCGCTTCGCCATTTGGGGCGTGCCAACGGGTTAGCGGGGACTTAACGACTCACCGCGCCATACTAACGCTTGAGCTAGCTTGGGGGAGCGCGATGGCTTCGAAACCGCAGGAGAGGGCCGAACAGGCCCTCGCGGGCATGGGCACGGCGCCAGACGTGGCCGCCGCGGTGGCGGCGTGGCTTGCCTATCTCACCACCGAGCGGGATCTCGCCGCCCACACGGTCGAGGCCTATACCCGCGATCTCGGGCAATTTCTGTTTTTCCTGGGCCAGCACTTCGGCGGGGCGCCGGACATGGCGGCGCTGCTGTCGGTGTCGGCCCGCGATGTGCGCTCCTTCCTCGCCTACCGGCGCGGCCAGGATGTGGGGAGCCGCAGCCTCTCCCGGTCTTTGAGTGCGCTCCGCATGTTCTTCCAGTTCCTGGAGCGCCGCGGCTACGGCAAGAACGATGCGGTGCGCGCCGTCTCCATGCCGAAGCTGCCGCACGCCGTGCCGAAGCCTCTGCCCGAGGCGAAGGCGGCGGCGCTGATGGAGGGGGCGGACATTGCCGCGCCCGACGCGCCGGAGTGGACGCTCGCCCGCGATACCGCCGTGCTGACATTGTTGTACGGCTCGGGGCTTCGCATTTCCGAGGCCCTGGGACTTCAGGTGTGCGACGCGCCCATCAAGGGCTGCGACACGCTTCGGGTGATGGGCAAGGGCAACAAGGCCCGCGTCGTGCCCGTGCTGCCGGTCGCGCGGGCGGCGGTGGAACGCTATCTCGATTTGTGCCCCAAGAAGCTCGGCCCCAACGATCCGCTCTTCATCGGCGTGCGCGGGAAGAGGCTCAGTCCACGGATCATCCAGCTGCGGCTGGAGAAGGCCCGCGCGGCACTCGGGTTGCCTTCGACGGCGACGCCCCATGCGCTGCGCCATTCCTTCGCCACGCATTTGCTGGGCGCAGGCGCGGACTTGCGCGCGATCCAGGAATTGCTCGGCCATGCCAGCCTGTCGACCACCCAAGGCTACACGGAGGTCGACCGGGCTCATCTCCTGAAAGCCTACGAGAGCGCCCATCCCCGGGCGTGAGGGCTGAGGGTGTAAGGCTGCCGCTACATGTGAATGGGACGCTTGTCGATGGCGAGGGCTGCTTCCTTCACCGCTTCGTTGAGCGTCGGGTGCGCATGGCAGGTGCGCGCCAGATCTTCCGCCGAGCCGCCGAATTCCATCAGCACGGCCGCCTCGGCGATCATGGTGCCGGCATCGGGGCCGATGATGTGAACGCCGAGCACGCGGTCCGTTGCAGCGTCGGCGAGGACTTTGACGAAGCCCTCGGTGGTGCGGTTCACCTTGGCGCGGCCATTGGCGGTGAAAGGGAACTTGCCGGCCTTGTAGGAGACCCCGTCCTCTTTGAGCTGTTCCTCTGTCTTCCCGACGGAGGCCACTTCCGGCGACGTGTACACCACGGACGGGATCACGTCGTAGTTCACGTGCCCGGCCTGCCCAGCCAGGATCTCGGCGACGGCCACGCCTTCTTCCTCGGCCTTGTGCGCCAGCATGGGGCCGGCGATGACATCGCCGATCGCGTAGATGCCCGGCACGTTGGTCTGGAAGTGGTGATCGACGACGATGCGGCCGCGCGCATGGGTTTCCACGCCGACATTGGCGAGCCCTAAGCCTTCCGTGTTCGGTACGCGCCCGATCGAGACCAGCACCACGTCGGATTCCAAGGTCTCGGCCTTGCCGCCTTCCGCCGGTTCGACCGTGAGTTTCACCGTGTTGCCCGAGGTGTCGACGCCGGTCACCTTGGCGCCGAGCTTGAAGGTGAGGCCCTGCTTCTTCAGAATCTTCTGCAGCTGTTTGGCGAGTTCGCCGTCGAGACCAGGCGTGATGGTGTGCAGCATCTCCACCACGGTTACGTCCGATCCGAGCCGCGACCAGACCGATCCGAGCTCGAGCCCGATATAGCCGCCGCCGATGACGATCAGGCGCTTCGGCACTTTCGGCAGCGACAGCGCGCCGGTCGACGACACGATGCGCTTCTCGTCCACGTCGATGCCCGGCACGTGCGCGACCTCGGAGCCGGTGGCGATGACGATGGCCTTGGTTTCGAGGACCTGCTTGTCGCCCTTCTCCGGCGTTACCTCGACCTGGTGCGGCGCGAGGATCGTTCCGAGTCCCGTAAAGGCGTCGATCTTGTTCTTCTTCAGGAGATACTCGATGCCGTCCACATTGCCTTTCACGCCTTCGTCCTTGAAGGCGAGCATCGCGGCAAGGTCGAGCTCCGGCTTCACCTTGATGCCCATTTCGGCGAAATGCTCACTGGCTTCGGCGTAGGCCTCGGAGGCATGCAGCAGCGCCTTGGAGGGGATGCAGCCGACGTTGAGACAGGTGCCGCCATGGGTGCCGCGTTTTTCGACCACGGCCACTTTCATGCCGAGCTGCGCGGCGCGGATGGCGCACACATAGCCGCCAGGGCCAGTGCCGATGACGATCAGGTCGTAAGAGGTACTCATGGAACTATCTCTTGAGACTGTCTCTGAAGTCGGAGTCTACAGATCGAGGATCATGCGGGCGGGGTTCTCAAGCGAATCCTTCACGTTCACCAGGAACGTCACGGCCTCTTTGCCGTCAACAATGCGATGGTCGTAGGACAGCGCCAGATACATCATCGGCCGCGCCACGATCTGCCCGTCCCGGACCACGGGGCGTTCCTCGATGCGGTGCATGCCGAGAATGCCGGATTGCGGCGCGTTCAAGATCGGCGTCGAGAGCATCGACCCGTAGATGCCGCCATTGGAGATGGTGAAGGTCCCGCCCTGCATCTCGGCAAGTCCGAGCTTGCCCTCGCGGGCGCGGTTGCCGAAATCGGCGATCGTGCTTTCGATCTCGGCGAGGCTCATGCGGTCCGCGTCGCGGATCACGGGAACGACGAGGCCGCGTTCCGTGCCGACCGCGACGCCCACATGGTAGTAGTTCTTGTAGACGAGGTCGTCCCCGTCGATTTCCGCATTGACGGCGGGGATGTCCTTCAGCGCCTGCACGCACGCCTTCACGAAGAAGCCCATGAAACCGAGCTTCACGCCGTGGCGCTTCTGGAAGTCGTCCTTGTACTCCTTCCGCAGCTCCATGATTTGGCTCATGTCCACGTCGTTGAACGTGGTGAGCATCGCGGCGGTGTCTTGGGCGTCCTTGAGCCGCTTGGCGATGGTCTGACGCAGCCGGGTCATGCGCACGCGCTCTTCGCGCGCTTCGTCATCCGGCGTCACGGGCGCACGCGGCGGGGCCGGGAGCTTGGGCGCGCGCGGCGTCTCGCGCAAGGTTTCGGCCGCATTCGTGGCTGCGAGCACATCGCCCTTCAGGATCTGACCGCGGCGGCCGCTCCCGGTGACCTGGTCGGCGGAAAGTCCCTTCTCGTCCATCAGTTTCTGCGCGGAAGGCGAGGGCGGCATGGAGGTCGGTGCGATCTCCGTGCGGGTATAGGGTTCGCGCTTGAGCGCGACCGGCTCGGCGTCGGCAGAAGACGCGGCCGCGTTCGGGGCGGTCTCGGGTTGCGGTTTGGGTGCCGGTTCCGCCGGTTTCGGCTCGGCTGCTTTCGGGGCAGGTTTGGCCGCGGCGCCGTCTCCGGCCGCGATCGACCCCAGCAGCGCGCCCACCTCGACCGTGTCGCCTTCCTTCACGACGATCTCGGAGAGAACGCCGCCGGCGGGGGCGGGCACCTCGACGGTCACCTTGTCGGTTTCCAGCTCGACCAGCGGCTCATCGGCATCAACCGCCTCGCCGGCCTGCTTGAACCACTGTCCCACTGTCGCCTCGACGACGGACTCGCCCAATGTCGGTACGCGGATTTCTGTCGTCATGATTTCTGTCGTCATGACACCCTATCGTCGGTTCTTCTCGGCCTGTCCCTTTCCCGGCCGTGGCCGAGCGAAGACGCGGCGATTCCCTGGCTCAGCCCAGCGCTTCGTTGAGCAACGCCTTCAACTCTCTCGTATGCTTCGACATCAGGCCCGTGGCCGTCGCTGCGGAGCTCGGACGGCCAGCATATCGCGGCCGCTTTGATTTGGCATCGATATGCTCGTGAACCCAAGTCAAATTTGGTTCTACGAAAGTCCAAGCCCCCATGTTCTTGGTCTCCTCCTGACACCATACGATCTCGGCGTTCTTGAAGCGTCCAAGTTCCTGAATCAGCGCGCGCGCCGGGAACGGGTAGAGCTGCTCCATGCGGAGGAGATCGATGTCGTTGATGCCGCGCGCCTCCCGCTCGGCCTCGAGATCGTAATAGACCTTGCCCGAGCAGATCACGACGCGCTGGATCTTTTCATCGGAAACGAGCTTGACGGGGGAGTCCTCGAGGCGCTGGGCGTCGTCCCATAGAAGCCGGTGGAAGATGGAGTCGGGTCCGAAGTCCTCGATGTCCGACTTCACCTTCTTATGCCGCAGCAGCGACTTCGGCGTCATGAGCACCAGCGGCTTGCGGAACTGACGGTGCAACTGGCGCCGCAGCACATGGAAGTAATTGGCGGGTGTGGTGCAATTGACCACCTGCCAATTGTCCTCCGCGCAAAGCTGCAGGTACCGCTCGAGCCGGGCGGAGGAATGCTCCGGCCCCTGGCCTTCGTAGCCGTGAGGCAGCAGAAGCACGAGACCCGACATGCGCAGCCACTTGCGTTCGCCGGATGAAATGAACTGATCGATCACCACTTGCGCGCCGTTGGCGAAATCGCCGAACTGGGCTTCCCATAGGACGAGCGCGTTCGGCTCGGCGAGACTGTAGCCATACTCGAAGCCGAGCACCGCTTCTTCGGACAGCATCGAGTTGATGACTTCGAAATCGCCCTGCTCTTTTCCGAGATGCTTCAGCGGCGTGTACTTGTTCTTGTTCACCTGATCCATCAGCACCGAATGGCGGTGCGAGAAGGTGCCACGCTCCGAATCCTGTCCCGAAAGACGGATCTTGAACCCTTCGACGAGCAATGTGCCGAAGGCGAGCGACTCCGCGGTCGCCCAATCGATGCCCGCGCCTTCGTCGATGGACTTGCGCCGCGTCTCCATGATGCGGGCGATTGTCTTGTGCGGCGTCAGCGAGGCGGGGATCTTCGTCAGCTTGTTGCCGACTTCGCGCAACACATCCAGATCCACGCCGGTCAGGCCGCGCCGGGCCCCTTCGTCGGCGAAGCCGATGCCAGACCAGCGTCCGTCCAGCCAGTCGGCGCGGTTCGGCCGGTAGGTTTCGCCCGCCTTGAACTCCTCTTCGAGGTAGTCGCGGAACTGGGTTTGCAGGTCGTCGACCTCTTGCTGCGAAAGGACGCCTTCCTTGACCAGCCGGTCGGCATAGATCTCGACCACTCGGGGGTGTTCGGCGATGCGCTGATACATCAGGGGCTGCGTAAAGGCGGGCTCGTCCGCCTCGTTGTGGCCGTGACGGCGGTAGCAGAACATGTCGATGACTACGGGCTTGCCGAAGCGCTGGCGGAACTCGGTGGCGACCTTGGTGACGTGGACGACCGCTTCGGGATCGTCGCCGTTCACGTGAAAGATCGGCGCGTCGATCATCTTGGCCACGTCGGACGGGTACGGCGATGAGCGCGAGAAGCGCGGCGCGGTGGTGAAGCCGATCTGATTGTTCACGATGAAATGGATCGACCCGCCGGTGCGGTGGCCTCGCAGCCCCGAGAGACCCAGACATTCGGCCACGACGCCCTGACCGGCAAAGGCCGCATCGCCATGGAGCAGCAGCGGCATGATCGTTTTGCGCTTGATGTCGCCCGCCTGGTCCTGCTTGGCGCGCACCTTGCCGAGCACGACCGGATCGACGATCTCGAGGTGGGACGGGTTCGCGGTCAGCGACAGATGCACCCGGTTGTCGTCGAACTCGCGATCGGACGAGGCGCCGAGGTGGTATTTCACGTCGCCCGACCCCTCGACATCGTCGGGGTGCGCGGAGCCGCCGCGGAATTCGTTGAAGATGGCGCGCCAGGGTTTGGCCATCACGTTGGCGAGGACGTTCAGACGCCCACGATGGGGCATGCCGATGACGATCTCGCGGACGCCGAGCTGCCCTCCGCGCTTGATGATCTGTTCGAGCGCCGGAACCATGGACTCGCCGCCGTCGAGACCGAAGCGCTTGGTGCCTGTGTACTTCACATTGAGGAAGCGCTCGGAACCTTCCGACTCGATCAGCTTGTTCAGGATTGCGCGCTTGCCTTCCGCAGTGAACTGAATCTCCGAGCCTTCGATCCGCTTCTGAAGCCAGGCCCGCTGTTCGGGATCGGAGATGTGCATGTACTCGAAGCCGATCGTGCCCGCGTAGGTCTTTTCCAGAACCGCCAGCACTTGCGACAGGTTGGCGAACTCGAAGCCGAGCGCGCCACCGATATAGATCTGCCGCGAATAGTCCGCCGGCGTGAAGCCGTAGGTTTCGGGATTGAGCTCAGGATGGGCGCCCCGTTCGATCAAGCGCAGCGGATCGAGCTTAGCGATCAGATGGCCGCGTGTCCGGTAGGCGCGGATCAGCATGCGGGCGCCCAAAGTATCGCGGGCTGCGTCGAGCGCCTCGGCCTGTGTCAGCGCGCCGGTGGGCGCGACGGCTGTGGCCGCCGCGGGCGGGCCGCTCTTCCACGACGGGGCGCGGTTCCAGGCGCCCCAAGAGGGGCCTTCCGCATCGGCGATCACATTCTTGGCGTCATCGCCGAGATTGACGAAGAAGTGGCGCCAGTCCTCAGAGACCGAGGCTGGGTCGGCCTCGTACCGCGCGTAGAGTTCGGCGAGGTAGGTGGCGTTCGCGCCATCCAGAAAAGAGGTCTGGGCGAATACGTCGTTGGCTTCGTAACGTGTCATGGCACCAACCTAGGGGTCCTTATCCGGACCTCCGGCGTGCCGGGCAATAAAGGCAAGTGTTTGGCGCCCAGCGCACCTTTAGCTGAATATTCCTGCAAGCGTTGTTCCAAGCGCGGCGGGAGAATGGGACACCACGATGCCGGCATCCTGCATTGCCTCAATTTTGCTCTTTGCGTCACCCTTGCCGCCCGAAATAACGGCACCGGCATGTCCCATCCGGCGCCCGGGCGGTGCGGTCGCGCCGGCCACGAAGCCAACGATGGGCTTCTTGTTGCCAGCCTTCACAAGGAATTCCGCGGCTTCTTCTTCGGCGCTGCCGCCGATCTCGCCGATCATGATGATGGCTTCGGTGGCATCGTCCTCGAGGAAGAGCGAGAGCGCATCGATGAAATTCGTGCCGTTGACCGGGTCGCCGCCAATGCCGATGCAGGTGGTCTGCCCAAAGCCGACAGCCGTGGTCTGGGCCACGGCCTCGTAGGTCAGCGTGCCGGACCGGGAGACGATGCCGACGCGTCCGGGCGTGTGGATGTGGCCCGGCATGATGCCGATCTTGCATTCGCCCGGCGTGATAATGCCCGGACAGTTGGGCCCGATCAGACGTGTGCCGGAGCCGATGAGCGCCCGCTTGACCTTAACCATGTCGAGAACCGGAACGCCCTCGGTGATGCACACGGCAAGCTCGATGCCCGCATCGATCGCTTCAAGGATCGCATCGGCGGCAAACGGCGGCGGCACGTAGATGGCGGACGCGGTGGCGCCGGTCTTGGCGACGGCTTCGCGGACCGTATCGAACACCGGCAAGTCCAGATGCGTGGTGCCGCCTTTGCCGGGGGTCACGCCCCCGACCATTTTGGTGCCGTAGGCAATGGCCTGTTCTGTGTGGAACGTGCCTTGAGAGCCGGTGAAGCCCTGACAAATGACGCGCGTATTCTTATCGACGAGTACTGACATGGTGCGAAGCTAAGCCGTTTGGTGGAAGGATTTGTGACGGATCGTTCAAGGTGCGGACGCTAGGCGGCTCCGATGGCGGCCACCGCCTTCTTGGCTGCGTCGTCGAGATCGTCGGCGGGGATGATGTCGAGACCGGAGTTCGACAAGAGCTCCTTGCCGCGCTCAACGTTGGTGCCTTCGAGGCGGACGACCAGCGGGACGCCGATATTCGTTTCCCTTGCCGCCGCGATGATGCCCTCGGCGATCGTGTCGCAGCGCATGATGCCGCCGAAGATGTTCACCAACACTCCCTTTACGTTCGGGTCGGAGAGGATCAGCTTGAACGCCGCGGTGACCTTCTCCGTGGTTGCGCCACCTCCGACATCTAGGAAGTTCGCGGGCTCGGCACCATAGTACTTAATGATGTCCATGGTCGCCATGGCGAGCCCTGCGCCGTTCACCATGCAGCCGATATTGCCGTCGAGCTTGACGTAGGAGAGGTCGTACTTGGAGGCTTCGACCTCGGCCGGGTCCTCTTCATGGATGTCGCGCAGCGCCTCGATATCCGGATGGCGGAACAGGGCGTTGTCTTCGAAGCCCATCTTCGCGTCGAGACATTCGAGGTGGCCATCCTTGGTGACGACCAGCGGATTGATCTCGATGAGGCTCGCGTCCTTCTCGGTGAAGAGCGTGTAGAGCGTCTTGATGAGCTTGCCGCATTGCTTGGCAAGGTCGCCCTTAAGCTCGAGCGCATCGGCGATGACGCGCCCATGAAAGCCGCTGAGGCCCGATGCAGGGTCCACATCGACAGTCGTGATCTTCTCGGGCGTTTCCGCCGCCACCTCCTCGATGTTGACGCCGCCTTCGGTCGAGGCGACGAAGGCGATCCGCCCCGTGGCGCGGTCAACCAGCAGAGACAGGTAAAGCTCGCGATCGATGGCGGTGCCTTCCGTGACAAAGACGCTGCGCACGATCCGTCCCTTTGGGCCCGTCTGCGGCGTGATCAAGGGCTTACCGAGCATCCGGTCGGCTTCCGCGTGCATCTCCTGGATCGTCTTGACGATCTTGACGCCGCCGCCCTTGCCGCGTCCGCCGGCGTGAATCTGCGCTTTGACGACGAGAACGTCGCCGTCGAGCGCCTTCGCCTTTTCGACCGCTTCATCCGCGGTTGTGGCGACCACGCCGTTGCCAACGGGAGCGCCGAAGGACTTGAGGAGGTCCTTTGCCTGGTATTCGTGAATGTTCATAAAAAATTCTCCGGACGCAAAACTTGTGTGAGCTTGGCGCTTGCGTGCTTACGAGGCGGCGAGGTTGGGGGCGATGCGCTGGCAGATCTCCACGAGGTTCTTCACCGCCTGGACCGAATGCAACAGCGCGTCTTTCTCGGCGGACGTAAGGTCGAGCTCGATGACGCGCTCGACGCCCTTGGCGCTGATGATGACGGGCACGCCGGCATAGATTCCCTTCACCCCGTATTCGCCGTTGAGATAGGCGGCGGCGGGAAGCACGCGTTTTTTGTCGTGTAGGTAGGACTCGGCCATGTCGAGCGCGGCCGCGGCAGGCGCGTAATAGGCCGAGCCCGTCTTCAGGAGGCCGACGATTTCGGCACCGCCATCGCGGGTGCGCTGGACGATTTCATCCAGCCGCTTCTGCGTGATCCAACGCATCTTGACGAGGTCGGCCAGCGGGATGCCCGCCACGGACGAATAGCGGATCAGCGGCACCATCGTGTCGCCGTGGCCGCCGAGAACCATCGTGTGGATGTCTTGCGGGCTCACATCGAATTCTTCCGACAAGAAGAAGCGGAAGCGGGCGCTGTCGAGCACGCCGGCCATGCCCAACACCTTGTTGCGGGGCAAGCCGGAGGTTTTCTGCAGGGCCCAAACCATGGCGTCGAGCGGGTTGGTCACGCAGATGACGAAGGCTTCGGGCGCATATTTGCGCAAGCCCGCGCCAACCTGCTCCATCACTTTCAGATTGATCTCGATGAGATCGTCGCGGCTCATGCCGGGCTTGCGCGGAACGCCGGCGGTCACGATCACCACGTCGGCGTCTTTAATCTCGGCGTATTCGTTGGCGCCCTTGAACTTGGGAGCGTAGCCTTCCACGGGCGCGGACTGGGAGAGGTCGAGGGCCTTGCCTTGCGGCACGCCTTCCATGACATCGAACAGCACCACTTCGCCGAGCTGCCGGATGCCGGCAAGGTGAGCAAGCGTGCCGCCGATCTGGCCAGCACCGATCAATGCAATCTTATTCCGCGCCATGACTATCCCTCCCGGCAAACGCGATCCTGGCGACCGCGCTGTCACTTTATTCCAACCGCTACGACATCTTTTGATGGTTAGATGTAATCGCGCGCCTGCGCAAGTTTGCGATGAAAATCACCTGCATCTCCGGTTCCCTGCAGGGCCCGATAGGCGTTAGTCTCACCCTGACGGATGCAAATCCCGGAGAGACGATGACCCGCGACAACCCTGCAAACAGCGGATCGGGGTCGGATTCCGGCCCGGAGCTCGGACCCGACGACGAACGCCGCGCGCCCACGGATGAGGAACTGGACGCGACGCCGCCCTTGCCTCTGGTGGTGTGGGCGGCGCGCTGCGCCAGCTATTTCCTGGCGCTCGGCGGCATCATGCTCGTTTCCTATGCGGTGTACGGGTTCGACACCGATCCGAACAGCTTCCCGCCCGGCTTCCGGCTCAACCCGCTTCAGGCCTTCGTCAATTTGATCTGGGGGGCAGCCGGCACTTTTATCGGCTTCTTCCGCCCGCGCCATGCCACCGCCTTCGTTCTCGCCTTTGCCGGCTTCTATACGGTCATCGCCGGTTTCGGCACGTTCGAGGGATCGGCGCTCGGCATGTATCTCGGGACGCCCGCCAAGATCTTCTACTGGGTCGTCGTGGCGTTCGCCTGGGCTGCGGGGCTCTATGCTCTGCTTACCCGGAGCGATACCGAGTAGGCGGCACCGCCACGATGGGCCGCAGGCGGACGATTAGCCTTTGTGTCCGTCCTGCACGTATCCGGCTTAGTTGTCTGCGGCTTGGTCGTCGTCTGGATAATCGCCTGCCGCAGGCGCGCCCGCCGTTTTGGGCGGCGCCGGCACGATCGTGGCGAGCGGCGCGCCCTTGGGCTTGATCCGAACCACATAGAGCGTGGCCGGCTCGGTCTTGCTCGGGTTCCAGCCGCGATGGACGACGTTCGGCGAAAGGACGTTCGTCGTGCCTTCGGCGATCTCGTAAGGGGGCTTGCCCTCTTCCTCCAGTACAATCGATCCCTCAAGCGCGTATTCGATTTCGATGGCGTCCTTGTGGACATGCCAAGGCACGGCGCTCTCGGGCGGGAACGTATAGATCTGGATGTCGATTTCCTTGTCCGGGTTGCCGGCCAGAGGTGTCGTCACGATGTGCTCGGCTGCGACTTTCGGCGGTGCAACCGGCTCGCGCGCTTGCAGGTCAGGTGCTCCAAAGCAGATTGCAGACAGGAGCAACGCGCCGGCGATGGCGCGGGTGGTGTTCATGTTGGTCATCGGGGCAGAATAACCCCAAAACCGCCGGGCCCCATGGATTTCTGCCGTTTCGGGGGCTCTCCCCGCCCCAAAGCGCCCTCAATCTCGCGCTACGGAGTGATCAGGGCTATGGAAAGACATGAAGTTGGGAGCATCTCGCGAACCTTGGATCAGGGCATGGCGCGCATTCAGGATCTGACCCGTGTCGACTACGGCAAGCCCTATGTGGGCATGAGCAAGCAGCAGGTGCTGCAATGTGCCGGTCAGCCGCGTTCGCGCATCCCCGCGAGCGGCGGCGCCGAAACGCTCGTCTATCACTATAAGGGCGCGGGTCCGGTTCCCGGCGGGACGCCGAAGGACGCCAATTGCACCGCGAGCCTGACCTTCCAAGGCGGCACGCTGATCCGGGTGAACTATTCGCACAAGGAAGGCCGCAGCCCCTATGCCTGGCAGGCGGAGAAAGACCCCGAGAAGCAAGCGCAGATGAAACGGGAAGGGACGCCTAGCTGCGTCTTCTCGCTGCCCCGCTGTCCGAAATAGGCAAAAGAAAAGCCCGGCTGGAACAATCCAGGAGGCCGGGCTTTCCGCAAGACGTTCCGGACGATGGTCCGCGTGCGCACTGTTGCGCTACATGCGCTCGACCATCTTTCGCTTGAGATTGGCGATCGAGGCGGCCGGGTTCAGGCCCTTGGGGCATGCCTTGGTGCAGTTGAGAATGGTGTGGCAGCGATAGAGCCGGAAGGGGTCTTCCAGATCGTCCAGCCGCTCGCCGGTGCGCTCGTCGCGGGAGTCCTCCACCCAGCGATTGGCCTGCAGTAGGATGGCAGGCCCGAGGTAACGGTCGCCGTTCCACCAATAGGACGGACAGGCGGTGGAGCAGCAGGCGCACAGGATGCACTCGTACAGCCCGTCCAGCTTCTCGCGATCCTCATGGCTTTGGCGCCATTCCTTCTGCGGTGTCGGGCTGTCCGTCTTGAGCCAGGGCTCGATCTCGCGGTGCTGCGCATAGAACTGCGTCATGTCCGGCACGAGGTCCTTGACGACTGGCATATGGGGCAGCGGGTAGATGGCGATGGCCGCACCCTTGGCCTCCTCGGCGTGCATCGTGCAAGCCAGCGTGTTCGTGCCGTCGATGTTCATCGAACATGAGCCGCACACGCCCTCACGGCACGAGCGGCGGAAGGTCAGGGTCGGATCGATGTTGTTCTTAATCCACAGAAGGGCGTCGAGAACCATCGGCCCGCAATCCTTCATGTCCACCCAATAGGTGTCCACGCGGGGATTGTCGCCGGTGTCCGGGTCGTACCGGTAGACGCGGTATTCGCGCCAGCGGTCGGATTCCGCGTCCACGGCGGGCGGGTTCCACTCTTTGCCCTTCTTGATCTTCGAATTCTTGGGAAGTGTGAATTGAACCATCTCAGCTTCTTCCTTTGCGCTGGCCGGGCGCGCCCTTGTCTTAAATACGCGTTGTCCTAAGCCGCGTTCGATACGCGTCTCTAGTAGACCCGCTCTTTCGGCTCGATGTAAGCCACCTCGTTCGACAGCGTGTAGGCGTGCACGGGGCGGAAATCGAGCTTCACCATGTGTGTGCCGTAATCGGCATAAGACAAGGTGTGCTTCATCCAGTTGGTGTCGTCGCGCTTGGGGAAATCCTCACGCGCATGGGCGCCGCGCGATTCTTCACGAGCCAATGCACCCTGTACGGTCACGGCCGCCTGAGAGATCAGGTTGTCGAATTCCAGCGTCTCGATCAGGTCCGTGTTCCAGATGAGCGAGCGGTCCGTGACCTTGATGTCCGCCGCATCATCCCAAACCTTCTTGATGCCCTTCACGCCCTCTTCGAGCACTTCCTTGGTGCGGAAGACGGAACAGTCGCGCTGCATGGTCTTCTGCATGGCAAGCCGCAGTTCGGCGGTGGGCGTGCCGCCATCGGCGTAGCGGAATCCGTCGAACCGCGCGATCGACGCTTCGCCCGCGCCCTTCGGCAAGTCCGGAATGGCAGACCCTTGCGGGATGAGTTCGGCGCAGCGAAGCCCGGCGGCCCGGCCGAAGACCACGAGGTCGATCAGCGAGTTCGAGCCCAGGCGGTTTGCGCCGTGGACCGACACGCACGCCGCCTCGCCGAGGGCCATCAGCCCCGGCACGGTGGCATCGGGATCACCGTTCCGCGGCGAAATTACCTCGCCGTGCATGTTGGTCGGGATTCCGCCCATGTTGTAATGGCAGGTCGGAATGACCTTGATCGGCTCTTTCCGCGCGTCGACGCCGCCAAAAATACGGGCGAGGTCGGAAATGCCCGGCAGGCGTTCGTCGATCAAATCAGGGTCGAGGTGATCGAGATGCAGGTGCATGTACTCGCCGTCGGGGCCATGACCGCGGCCTTCGCGGATCTCGATGGTGATGGCGCGGGACACCACGTCGCGTGACGCGAGGTCCTTGGCGGAGGGCGCATAGCGCTCCATGAACTTCTCGCCTTCGGAGTTGCGCAGGAAGCCGCCTTCGCCGCGCGCCCCTTCGGTGATCAGCTCGCCGGCGCCGTAGACGCCGGTCGGGTGGAACTGGACGAACTCCATGTCCTGCAGGGGCAGGCCTGCGCGCAGTACCATGCCGTTGCCGTCACCGGTGCAGATGTGGGCGCTCGTGCAGGAGAAATAGGCGCGGCCATAGCCGCCCGTTGCGAGGATCGTCTGATGCCCGCGGAAGCGGTGGATCGAACCGTCGGCCATGTTGATGGCGATGACACCGCGGCAGGCGCCCTCGTCGTCCATGATCAGGTCGATGGCGAAATACTCGATAAAGAACTCCGCCGAGTGGCGCAGCGCCTGACCGTACATGGTGTGGAGCAGCGCATGGCCGGTGCGGTCGGCGGCGGCGCAGGTCCGACGCGCCTGGCCCTTGCCGAAGTCCGTGGTCATGCCGCCGAAGGCGCGCTGGAAGATCTTACCGTCGTCCGTGCGGGAAAAGGGAACGCCCCAATGCTCGAGTTCATAGACGGCCTCGGGCGCGTTGCGGCAGAGATATTCGATGCAATCCTGGTCGCCGAGCCAGTCCGACCCTTTCACGGTGTCGTACATGTGCCAGCGCCAGTCGTCCGGCCCCATATTGCCAAGTGCGGCGGCGATGCCGCCCTGGGCCGCGACGGTGTGCGAGCGCGTCGGGAAGACCTTGGAGATGCAGGCCGTACGGAGGCCCGCCTCACTGGCGCCGACCACGGCGCGCAGGCCCGATCCGCCTGCGCCGACGACGATGACATCGTAGGCGTGGTCGGTGATTTCGTACGCCCGGCCGTTCACGTTGACGGCGTTGTGCGGCGTGTTGGGGTTCGCGTCTTGAGGCATTTCGTATCAGCCTCCGAAGCTGATTTTAGCAATGGCGAGGGTCGAGGCGATAGCGACCACCGCGGCGAAAAAGGTCGCAAGCATGAGCGAGGCGGTCTTGCAGAGCTTGTTGTGGAGATAGTCCTCGATGATCTCCCGCAAGCCGATCCGCATATGGATCGCGGCGGACCAGATGAGCGCCAGCATCATCACAGCCACGACGGGATTGGAGAGGCACTCTTTGACCTTCTCGTAGCTCGCTCCTGCATGGGATACGACGAACCAGAGCAGAAAGATCACAAGAGGAACGTTGGCGACGGCCGTTAGGCGCTGGCGCCAAAAGGTCTCCGTTCCATGATGGGCGGCGCCGAGGCCGCGCACGCGCTTGAGCGGTGTCGCCATGGCTAGAGCCCTCCCATCACGTGGTATGCGGTCAGCCAGACCAGCACCGTCAGCACGACCGAGCCGATAATGGTCCCGAGCGCAAAGCGTTCGATTGTCGGCTTGTCTAGCCCTGCGCCGGTGTCCCAAACGAGGTGGCGGATGCCGCCGAGCATGTGGTGGATCAGCGCCCAGGTGAAGGCGAAGAGCAGTGCGCGCCCGATGAAGCTTCCGAAGAAGCTCTGTACGTGATTATAGGCTTCCGGCCCCATGCTGACGGCTACGAGCCACCAGGTCAGCAGCGCGAACCCAACGGCCAGGCCTGCGCCGGTGATGCGATGCGCAATAGACATCATCATCGTCAGCATCGGCCGGTAAATCTGCAAATGCGGAGAAAGAGGCCGCTCCGCCCCAAGCTTATCTGTCATTGGTTTTTTGTAATGTGTTGCCCAGTCTCGTCTTGTCATAACGCACAGAGAAGACAGGGGCAATCGCGACAGCTTGGGCCCTTTGACCCAAGCGCGCAGCTGCCGCGGCGCGCGGTGCGCGCGCAGGCGGCGCTGAATTTAAAGCAGATTCAGGGCTCTAGGCGGGCTTTGCGATCTCGTAACACGCGTCTTCGTCGTCGACGAATTTCGACATGATCCAGGTCTGGCCGCCGTCGAGCGACTCCCACACGTGAGAGCCCACGATGTAGGCAACGCCCCCCATCATGCCGTCGTACGGTCCTTCCCAAGCCATGGGCAACTCCCCCAAGTTGCGGAACTAACAGGCTCAAGAATGCGTCCGAAAACTTTTACATAAGGTTTACGCTAACGAAGTGTGACGGCGAGAACCGCCTATTTTATGATCACGCCGCATGCGATCCGGGGTCCCGCGTCGCCCGCCGGGTCGCTTACATAGTCGTCACCCTTTTCATGGAGCACGATGGCCGTGCCATCGCCGGTGAAGAGACCGGGAAGGCTCACCATCTGGTTCAGCACTTCGATGTGAAGCTTTCCGTTTTCCGGCACATGAATATTCGGCATGTCGCCCGCATGGGGCCCGGCCGAGTTCTTGAGGCCGTGCTCGTCTTCCTCGGGATTGAAGTGCCCGCCGGCGGACTTGAAGTCCGGCGCCTCGCATTTGCCCGTCTCATGAATATGGAAGGCGTGCGTGCCTTCCGGCACGGCGGTCAGATCCGCATCGAGGAGCACGCCGGAGGGTACCGCCGTCAGGGTGACGGTGCCGACTTCCTTCCCGTCGGGGTCCTGAAGGACGGCCTTGGCCGTGTCGGCGGCCAGCGCCGAAGTAACAAAGGCCGGCGCACAGAGGGCGGTCATGATCGCGGCTCGGGCGGCAAGGCGGGATAGCGTGTTCGTCATTGCGGAATCTCCTCCAGAGGGGGACCTCGTATTCACGAGGCTGGTTGAGCTTTAGCCTGTCACTCTAACGCGCGTGAGACCGAGAGGCGAGGCGGTGTAACCGCGCGTCATCTCTCGCGCACGTGCTGCTAGCGCGGCAGGGCGACCCAGTAGTCCATGTCGAGCACGACACCGTCTTCCAGCTTGCCGTCCTCCTTGAGGCCGGGGAAGTCCGCGCAGTTGCGGTCCTTCACGGCGAAGGTGCGTAAGCGCAGCGCGCCGGCATCCGAGCGGCCCGGAAGCTCGGCCTTATCCAGGACCTCGCTCCAAGCGTAGATCGTGTCGCCCGCGAAGGACGGCGCGGCGTGGCGCGCGCCGTTGAGCCCCAGTACATGGAACGCGTTGGCGAGGCCATTGAAGCTGAGCGAACGCGCGATCGAAATAATGTGCCCGCCGTAGACGAGGCGGCGCCCAAAGCGCTCCTGGGATTCCCGGTGCTGGTTGAAGTGGACGCGCGCGGTGTTCTGGTAGAGGCGCGTCGCCATCTGATGCTCGGCTTCTTCGATCGTCTGGCCGTCAACGTGGTCGATCTTGTCGCCGACGGCGTAGTCGCCCCAGCGGCGCGGGGACCCGGCGAGCGCGTAGTCGTAGACCGTGAGCTTCAACGGCGGCAGCGCCTGGCCGAGCGTCTCGGGTGAAATTTCCTTGTCCAGCTCCGGGATCACCGTCTCGGGCGCGGGCAGGTCGAGGTTCCTCTTAACGACCATGACCCAGCGCGCGAAGGACAGCACCGGTTCGCCGCGCTGGTTGCGGCCCGTCGTCCGCACATAGACCGTGCCGTTCTTGCCGCTGGAGTTCTGCTTCACGCCGATGACTTCCGAGGTCGAGGCGATGGTGTCGCCGGGATAGACGGGCGCGAGGAAGCGGAACTCCGCGTAGCCGAGATTGGCGATGGCGTTGCGCGAGACGTCCGGCACGGTCTTGCCGATCACGAAATGAAAAACGAGCGTGTCGTCGATGGGCGAGCGCGGATAGCCGATGCTCTGCGCGAAGGCGTCGGACGATTGCACGGCGAAGCGGCCGCTATAGAGCGCCGTATACACGCTCACGTCGCCGACGGTGACCGTGCGCGGTGTCGCGTGCACGATCTCCTCGCCGACTTTGAAGTCCTCGAAGTAGTTTCCGGTAACGGTGCGGTCGATCTTTGGTGTCTGGGTCATGTGGTCGTTGTTGCGAGTTTCAATCCGATGATGGAGCCGATCAGCGTCGCGATAAAGAACAGGCGCAGCGCCGTGACGGGCTCCTTATAAACGAGGATTCCAACAATGGCAGTGCCTGCGGCGCCAATCCCCGTCCAAATCGCATAGGCCGTTCCAATCGGCAGATCCTTTACCGCCTTGTTGAGAAGAAGGAACGAAAGAACGATGCAGACGGTGAAGATCAGAGTCGGCCAGAGTTTGGTGAAGCCGTCGGTGAGCTTGAGCGTCGAGGCAAAGCCGACCTCGAAGAGCCCGGCGGCGATAAGATACACACAGGGCATGGCAGGGTCACTTCTGGTTTGCGAACCAATCGCGCTGAGAGCCGCCGCAGCGGCTAAGCCGAGGCGTCCCGCGGCTGCAAGAGGCGCCCAGCGGCCAGGACCATAATTTCGGGGGGATGCTCTGTCACCCTGCTTGGGGGCGATGCGGTGGGGAGGGTCGTTGATGCCACGCGGGCCTCAAGCCCGTTTGTGACCGGACGCACAATGCAATACCAGAAACAAAAATGGCGGCCCCGCATATCGATAGGACCGCCATTTTTTCGAAAACTAGGCTAGATCAGCGCCGATTAAGCGCGGTCGAGCTCGGCCGGGAGGTAGGACGTCACTTCCATGCCAGCTTCGGACTCGGTGATCTCAGGCTTCATCCACTGCTTCATGATCAGTTCCTTCGGTTCAATCAACGAAGTCATGAGAAGATAATGACGATTCCGGATGAGAACCGCATGACTCCACCATGAAAACTATCTGAACAGCGGCGCAGGCGCTTGCGCATAAAAAATGGCGGCTCCGCCATCGCGAGAGCCGCCATTCATGGATTGCTAGATC
>JARRPE010000050.1:0-7842 GCA_037383205.1 Methyloceanibacter sp. | reverse complement strand
CTCGATCGCCATGGCGCGTTCGTCTTTCTCGATGCCGTGGCGATTGAACACCCGGACCTCGACGACCGTACCGGCCACACCCGGCGGCAGCTTCAGCGAGGTGTCGCGAACGTTGACGCCTTTTCACCGAAGATGGCGCGCAGAAGCTTTTCTTCCGGCGTCATGGGGCTCTCGCCCTTCGGCGTGATCTTGCCGACCAGAATGTCGCCCGGCTGAACCTCGGCGCCGATATAGACGATACCCGCCTCATCGAGGTTCTTAAGAGCCTCTTCGGAGACGTTCGGGATATCGCGCGTGATCTCCTCCGGCCCGAGCTTCGTGTCGCGCGCCATGACTTCGAACTCCTCGATATGGATCGAGGTGAAGACGTCGTCGCGCACAACGCGCTCGGAGATGAGGATGGAGTCCTCGAAGTTGTAGCCCATCCACGGCATGAAGGCGACGAGCACGTTCTTGCCGAGCGCGAGCTCGCCAAGGTCGGTCGACGGTCCGTCGGCAATGATCTCGCCGGCCTGGATGGCATCGCCCACACGCACCAGCGGCCGCTGATTGATGCAGGTGTTCTGGTTCGACCGCTGGAACTTGCGCAGATTGTAGATGTCCACGCCCGACTTCGACGGGTCGGTCTCTTCCGTCGCGCGGATGACGATACGGGTGGCGTCCACCTGATCGACCACGCCGGTCCGGCGCGCGCTGATCGCGGCGCCCGAATCCCGTGCCACGACGGATTCCATGCCCGTACCCACGAGCGGCGCTTCCGCCATGAGCAACGGCACGGCCTGACGCTGCATGTTCGAACCCATCAGAGCGCGGTTGGCGTCGTCGTTCTCCAGGAACGGAATGAGCGCCGCGGCGACCGACACAAGCTGCTTGGGAGACACGTCGATAAGATCGACACGGTCCCGCGGATAGAGCTCCACATCGCCCGCGTGACGGCAGACGATGAGGTCCTCGACGAAGCTGCCGTCATCCTTGAGCTCGGCATTGGCCTGAGCGATGATGTAGCGCGCCTCTTCCATGGCCGAGAGATAGACGACCTCGTCGGTCACCTTGCTCTTCACCACGCGCCGGTACGGGCTCTCGATGAAGCCGTACTTGTTGACCCGCGCGAACGTGGCGAGCGAGTTGATAAGGCCGATATTCGGACCTTCCGGCGTCTCGATCGGGCAGATGCGGCCGTAATGGGTCGGATGCACGTCGCGCACCTCGAAGCCAGCCCGCTCGCGGGTCAGACCGCCCGGTCCAAGCGCCGAAAGGCGCCGCTTGTGGGTGATCTCCGAAAGCGGGTTGGTCTGGTCCATGAACTGCGAAAGCTGCGAGGATCCAAAGAACTCGCGCACGGCCGCAGCCGCCGGCTTCGCGTTGATGAGGTCCTGCGGCATCACCGTATCGATGTCGACGGAACTCATGCGCTCCTTGATGGCGCGCTCCATGCGCAGCAAGCCGACACGGTACTGGTTCTCCATCAACTCACCCACCGAGCGCACGCGCCGGTTGCCGAGATGATCGATGTCGTCGATTTCGCCCTTGCCGTCGCGCAGACCGACCAGCGTCTTGATGACCGCGAGGATGTCCTCCTTGCGCAGCGTCCGCATCGTGTCCGGCGCGTCGAGGTCGAGGCGCATATTCATCTTCACGCGGCCGACGGACGACAGGTCGTAGCGCTCGGCATCGAAGAAGATGCCGTTGAACAGCGTCTGCGCGGCTTCCGGCGTCGGCGGCTCGCCCGGACGCATCACGCGGTAGATGTCGAGCAGCGCCTCGTCCGTGTTGGAATTCTTGTCGATCGCCAGCGTGTTGCGGATGAACGCGCCCACGTTGACGTGGTCGATGTCGAGAACCGGGATCTCCTTGAGCTTCAGCTCCTTCAGGGTCTCCAGCAGCTTCTCATCGATTTCCTCGCCGGCTTCGCCGTAGATCTCGCCCGATTCCAGGTTGAGGATGTCCTCTGCCAGGTACCGGCCGTAGAGGTCCTCATCGCTGACGAGCAGCTCTTTCAGGCCTTCCTCGGTAAGCTTTCCGGCCAGGCGCGCCGTGATCTTGCGGCCGGCTTCAATGGCAACCTTGCCGGTCTTGGCGTCGATGAGGTCCGTCGTTGGCTTGATGCCGCGCATGCGATCGGCATTGAACGGCATCTTCCAGCCGTTCTTGGCCGCCTTCAGCGTGATCCGGTCGTAGAAGGTCGAGAGAATTTCCTCGTCGTCGAGCCCGAGCGCATAGAGCAGCGTCGTCACCGGCAGCTTGCGGCGGCGGTCAATGCGGACATAGACGATGTCCTTGGCGTCGAACTCGAAGTCCAGCCAGGACCCACGATAAGGAATGATGCGCGCCGCGAACAGCAGCTTGCCCGAGGAATGGGTCTTGCCGCGGTCGTGGTCGAAGAACACACCGGGCGAACGGTGCATCTGCGAGACGATGACGCGCTCGGTACCGTTGATGACGAACGTGCCGTTCGAGGTCATCAGCGGCATGTCGCCCATATAGACGTCCTGCTCCTTGATGTCCTTGACGGAGCGCGCACCCGTCTCCTCGTTCACGTCGAACACGATAAGACGCAAGGTGACCTTCAGCGGCGCCGCGAAGGTCATGTCGCGCTGCTGGCATTCGTCAACGTCGTACTTGGGCGCTTCGAAGGCATAGCGCACGAACTCAAGCTGAGCGCGCTCGCCGAAGTCCTTGATCGGAAACACAGAACGAAAAACGGACTGAAGCCCCTCGTCCTCGCGGCCGCCTTCCGGCTCGTCCACCATGAGGAACTGATCGTAGGACTGCTTTTGAACCTCGATGAGGTTCGGCATCTCGGCCACTTCGGTGATGTGGCCAAAAAATTTCCGATATCGCTTGTGACCGTTCGTTTGCGCCATGTGGTCCTCTCAAAGCTCGCCGCGACCGCTCTCCTAAATCCCCGCCTTGGCGGAAACTCAGGGGAACCGTCACGTCACACGAATATGGATGGGTTAAGGGCCTGCGCCGACCCACGTATGTGGGGACGGCCCAGGCTTCCTTCAACCCAAGTTTTTCAACTCAAGCCTACTTGAGCTCGACAGACGCGCCTGCGTCCTCAAGCTGCTTCTTGATCTTCTCGGCCTCGTCCTTGGCAACGCCTTCCTTGACCGGCTTCGGCGCACCTTCGACCAGATCCTTGGCCTCTTTCAGGCCGAGGCTGGTGATCGCGCGCACTTCCTTGATGACGTTGATTTTCTTGTCACCAGCCGCGGTCAGAATGACGTCGAACTCGTCCTTCTCTTCGGCAGCGGCCGCTTCACCACCGCCGCCGGCGGCAGCCGCCACGGCAACCGGAGCAGCAGCGGACACGCCCCACTTCTCCTCAAGAATCTTGGCCAGTTCGGCCGCCTCGAGCACCGTCAGGCTCGAAAGATCGTCTGCAATTTTCTGAAGATCAGCCATTTCGTTATCCTCGTACGTTCAACTCTTGTGTTTCGATGTATGTCGTCAAAGGCCTACGCTGCGTCCTTCGCGCCATACGCCCCAAAGACCCGCGCGAGCTGAGCGGCCGGTGCATTGACCGTACGGGCGATCTTGCCCGCCGGTGCCTGCAATAGACCAACCAGCTTCCCACGCAGTTCGTCGAGCGAAGGCAGTTCGGCTAGCGAACTCACCCCTTTGGCATCGAGAACCGTGGGGCCCATCGCACCGCCGAGGATCACGAACTTGTCGTTCCCCTTGGCGAATTTGACGGCCACCTTCGGCGCCGCGACGGGATCGTCGGAATAGGCGAGGCAAGTCGGCCCCGTCATAAGATCCGAAATTCCCTGGGCGTCGGTTCCATCCAGCGCGAGCTTTACGAGCCTGTTCTTTGCCACCTTGACCGCGCCGCCAGCTTCTCTCATGTCGCTGCGCAGCTTGGTCATCTGGGACACAGAAAGACCCGCATAGTGAGCCACGACGACCACGCCGGTATTGGCGAAGACATCGCTAAGCGCCGATACAACTTCGCGCTTTTCAGCTCTTTCCATGCTCACTCCGTTCTTTCAAACCCGCGAAGGCGTTGAGCCGGTGCGGGCTTAGGCCACACTGAGCCGCGAAACACACGGGAGGCATCGACACCGTCCCGACCCTTCGCGGCGCTCTGTTGCCTGTCCCGCTCGTCCACGCAAAAACGCGCGTGAGCCACATACGAGGTTCAACCGATCTTCCGGATGCGTCCGCGCCCTAACGAGCTGCGCCCACATCCCTCGAACCGTTTGTCTCCCGTCTCATGCAGGCCCCAAAGGGCTTAAGCGGTTTCCCACACCTGCAATCTCGGACAGGTTTGGGCCGCTCGGCGAACCGCACGGCCCATCGGGACAAAACGTCCCGTTCGGGGCCAAAGGCCCCGAAACTCTTTCGACTAAGCGCCGCCGATGCTGGCGGGCTCAATCTTCACGCCGGGACCCATCGTCGAGGTCACGGCAATCTTCTTCACAAACGTGCCCTTCGCGCCCGAGGGCTTTGCCTTGATCACCGCTTCGGCGAAGGCGCGGATGTTGTCGACCAGCGCCTCCTCGGTGAAGCTCGCCTTGCCGACGCCGGCGTGAATGACGCCCGCCTTCTCGACGCGGAATTCCACGGCGCCGCCCTTGGCAGCCTGTACGGCCGCAGCGACATCGGTGGTCACGGTGCCGACTTTCGGGTTCGGCATCAGGCCGCGCGGCCCGAGCACCTTACCGAGACGGCCAACCAGCGGCATCATGTCGGGCGTCGCAATGCAGCGATCGAACTCGATCGTGCCTTTCTGAACCTGCTCGACCAGATCCTCGGCGCCGACAACCTCGGCGCCCGCCTTCTTGGCTTCCTCGGCCTTGTCGCCCTTGGCGAAGACACCGACGCGAAGCGTGCGGCCCGACCCGTGCGGCAGCTGGCAAACGCCACGCACCATCTGGTCCGCATGGCGCGGATCGACGCCGAGGTTCATCGCGACCTCGACCGTCTCGTCGAACTTGGCCTTCGCCGCTCCCTTGAGCAACTTCACCGCCTCTTCGAGGCCGTAGAGCTTGTTGTTGTCGACCGTCTCGGCCGCAGCACGAAAGCGCTTACCGGGCTTGCTCATCGTCTCTACTCCTGAACCTCAAGACCCATCGAACGGGCGGACCCGGCGATGATCTTCATCGCTTGTTCGACGGTGTTGGCATTCAAATCCTGCATCTTCGCCTCGGCGATCTCACGCAGCTGATCTTGCGTGACCTTGCCGGCAACCGTGCGCCCCGGCTCCTTGGAGCCGCTCTTGGCCTTCGCCGCCTTCTTCAGGAGGTACGAGGCCGGAGGCGTCTTCGACTCGAACGTGAACGACCGATCCGCATAGACCGTGATCACGGTCGGGATCGGCGAGCCCGGCTCGACCTTCTGCGTCGCCGCGTTGAACGCCTTGCAGAACTCCTGAATGTTCACGCCGCGCTGACCGAGCGCCGGACCGATCGGCGGCGAAGGATTCGCCTGCCCTGCCGGCACTTGCAGCTTGATGTAACCGTCAATCTTCTTCGCCATCCCAGTACGTCCTGCGTTTCACGTCTCGCGCGCTTAAGAAAACTTGCGCGCTCGTTAGAGTTTTTCCACCTGCGCGTATTCAAGCTCGACCGGTGTCGCCCGGCCGAAAATCGAAACCGCCACTTTGAGCCGCGCCCGTTCTTCGTCGACCTCTTCCACGAGACCGTTGAAGGATGCGAAGGGGCCGTCGGCCACCCGCACCTGCTCCCCGATCTCGAAGGTCACGGACGGCTTCGGCCGTTCGACACCTTCCTGCACCTGCTGGAGGATGCGGCCCGCCTCCTCCTCAGTGATCGGAATGGGCTTGTTGTCCGTACCCAGAAAGCCGGTCACCTTCGGCGTGTCCTTGATCAGATGGTAGGTCTCGTCGCTGAGCTCCATCTTCACAAGCACATAGCCCGGAAAGAACTTGCGCTCCGACGCCACCTTCCGGCCGCGCCGCATTTCCACGACCTCCTCCATAGGGACGAGCACTTCCTCGAACTGATCCCCGAGCCCGGCGGATTCGGCCCGCTCCTTGATGGATTCGGCGACCTTCCGCTCGAAGTTCGAGTAGGCGTGGACGATATACCAGCGCATAGCCATCGGACTGAAGCTTCGACCTCCTAGAAAAATCTGATGCCGAGAATCAGCTGAACGACCGTGCCGAGCACCCAGTCAACACCGAGAAAGAAAATCGCGGCGATGATCGACATGACGACCACCATGATCGTGGTGATGATCGTCTCACGCCGCGTCGGCCAGGTGACTTTCGACACCTCGGTGCGCACTTGCTGCAGAAACTCAAACGGATTCGTTCTCGCCATCTCGTTCTTACTCACAGGACCAGTTCGTCCCGTCTTTCCTTCCAACGCCGGACCGCGTGCGCCTGGCCATCACCGCCAACCCGTATCTCCTCCGCGTGGCAGGAGTGGAGGGACTCGAACCCCCAACCCCCGGTTTTGGAGACCGGTGCTCTAGCCAGTTGAGCTACACTCCTATCGTTCGCGTCGTCCTCAAACCAAATTCAACAAACAAACCAATAGGCTAGAAGCCAAAGCTCTGGAGCGGGTGAAGGGAATCGAACCCTCATCGTCAGCTTGGAAGGCTGCTGCTCTACCATTGAGCTACACCCGCGACCGTCTTCCTCTGGCTCCTCTGAGAGGTGGTGGAGGGGGTTGGATTCGAACCAACGTAGGCATAGCCAACGGGTTTACAGCCCGTCCCCTTTAGCCACTCGGGCACCCCTCCATAAATCAAGAGCGTCAGATGGAATGACTGGTGATTTTAACCAAGCAAAAACACCCCGCCGTCGGCCGGGGCCGGCAGGGTCCGCAATAGCCGCTGTTTATGAGTAGCCAGGCACTCCCTGTCAACTGTAAATCAGTGTCGAGCGCCTGGAATCCTTGGGATTTATGCTAGGCCTCTACCCGGCGGCCAATTTTCGCAGCGAAAAGCACTTTCTCCATGACACAGCAAAAAGCAAGGCACTCCAGATCGGTAGGGCACGGCGGCCGGCGGGAAGCCCGAAAGTCGCCGAAAAATGGCGATTCCGACCGGGTGCAACTTTTCGGCATTCATGCGGTCGAGGCCGCCCTCGCCAACGATCGCCGGCCCGTCTACGCCATTCAGGCGACGGAGAATGCCGCGCACAAACTCGCCGCGCTGATCGCCAAGCGCGGTCTGGAGCCAGAACGGGTGCTGCCGAAAGCGCTAGACCGGAAGCTCGGGGCCGACACGGTCCATCAGGGCGTGCTGCTCGAAGCAGGGCCCCTCGATTCGCTCAACCTGGACGATCTAGACCTGTCGGGAACGATCCTCGTGCTGGATCAGGTCACCGATCCGCACAACGTGGGGGCGGTGCTGCGGTCCGCCGCCGCCTTCGGCGCAAAAGGTCTCGTCATGACCCAGCGTCACAGCCCGCCGCTCGGCGGCGTACTAGCGAAATCCGCAAGCGGCGCGCTGGACCTCGTCCCTGTCGTGCAGGTTCGGAACCTGGCAGAAGCTCTGGCCGAGCTCGGCGGCCGCGGCGTCACCCGGCTTGGGTTTGCAGAAGAAGCCGAGATGGCACTTGAGGATGTGCCCCTAACCTCCCCGCTCGCAATCGTTCTCGGGGCCGAGGGGCGCGGCTTGCGGCAACTGACGCGGGAGCGCTGCGATGTGCTCTGCCGCATCTCGACGGCCAGCGCCCTTGCAAGCCTCAACGTCTCGAACGCTGCGGCGATCGCCCTCCACTGGGCGCGGGTCACGAACGCTTAGGCCCAAACGAACGGGAGGAGGACGGTGCTTTCGCACCCTCCCCCTCACGTCCGGGAATCAACCCGTACGCACTGGAAGCTCGGAAAGAAACTTAGTCGCAGAACCGGCGTCCGAAGGAAT
>JARRPE010000049.1:0-7972 GCA_037383205.1 Methyloceanibacter sp. | reverse complement strand
CACCTCGAACTCCTATTGTCCCGGCCCACCGAGCGATATCTATATGAGACGATTGCCTCTGTGCCCTTAAGCGCGCCAAGGAGTTTGAGTAGTGACTATGCCGCCGTTTCAGGGCTCCATTACGGCCCTTATCACGCCCTTCAAGGACGGTTCCGTGGACGAGGCCGCGTTCCGCAAACTTGTGGAATGGCAGATCGATCAGGGCACGCATGGGCTCGTCCCGTGTGGAACGACGGGTGAGTCGCCGACGCTCGATCATGACGAGCATCGCCGCGTGATCGAGCTCTGCATCGAAGCCGCCGCTGGCCGGGTGCCCGTGATCGCCGGTACCGGATCGAACTCGACGGCCGAAGCCGTGGAACTGACGCGTCACGCCAAGGAGGCAGGGGCCGACGGCGCGCTCGTCGTCACGCCGTACTACAACAAGCCGACCCAAGAGGGCCTTTACCTCCACTTCGAGGCGGTCAACGCCGCCGCCGATATCCCGATCATCATCTACAACATTCCGGGACGTAGCATCGTCGACATGTCCGTTGAAACCATGGCGCGGCTGTACAAGTTGACGAACATCGTCGGCGTGAAAGACGCCACCGCCAATCTTGCGCGCGTGAGCCAACAGCGTGCAGCCATGGGGAGCGAGTTCATTCAGCTCTCCGGCGAAGACGCCACCGCGCTGGGCTTCATGGCCCATGGCGGGGTCGGGTGCATTTCCGTGACGTCCAACATCGCGCCCGCCCTCTGTTCGGAATTCCAGCTCGCCTGCCTTGGCGGAAACTTCAAGCGGGCTCTGGAGTTGCAGGATCGGCTTATGCCGCTGCATGAAGCCTTGTTCGTCGAGTCGAACCCAGGCCCCGTGAAGTATGCTGCCGAGAAGCTTGGGGTGTGCGGGAGCGCCACGCGGCTGCCGCTCGCGCCCATCACCGAGGCGACGCGTAAGCGCGTCGATGCGGCTGTCGAGGCCGCCGATCTGAAGCCCATCTAGGACAATGGAAGGGCCCGACTCATGGCGCCGAAACGCGAGAGCGGAAAGCTCGTCGCCGAAAACCGGCGGGCCCGCTTCAACTTCGAAATCGAGGACACGATCGAGGCCGGCATCGTCCTAACCGGCTCCGAGGTGAAGTCGCTACGAACGGGCAAGGCCAACATCGCCGAGTCCTATGCCTCGAACGAGGATGGCGAACTCTACCTGATCAACGCCCGTATCGATGAGTACAAGGGCGCCGCCCGGTTCGGCCATGAGCCCACGCGGCATCGTAAGCTTCTTCTGCACAAGAAGGAGATGGCGCGGCTGCTCGAGGCTATTCAGCGCCAGGGAATGGCGCTCGTGCCTTTGCGCCTTTATTTCAACGCGCGCGGCATCGCCAAGCTCCTGCTGGGCCTTGGGCGCGGCAAGAAGGTGCACGACAAGCGCGAAACCGAGAAGAAGCGGGATTGGCAGCGGCAGAAGGGCCGGCTGCTGCGCGAGAAGGGCTAGACCATGCAGGGCGGGTCTTGGGAGGCAAGCTTGTGACGGAACGCGGACCTATACAGCTGACGCCAGGCCTGCCGTTCCCAGACGTCAGCCTGCCCGCCACGGACGGCTCACACGTTAGCCTTGCGACCTTGCGGGGACGGAACATCGTCGCCGTATATCCCTGGACCGGGCACCCCGGCATCGCAAACCCGCCGGGCTGGGACGATATTCCAGGCGCCCACGGCTCCACGCCAGAGTTGGAAGGGTTTCGTGAGGTTTTCGAGCTCATCTCACATGCAGGAGCCCGGCTGTTCGCGGTCAGCGGGCAGACGACGGAGTTTCAGCGCGAGATGGCACTGCGGCTCGAACTGCCGTTTCCGATTCTAAGCGATGCGTCGGGGGCGCTAAGGCGTGCGCTTGACTTACCCACTTTCGAAGCCGGACCGGACAGCTATCTGAAACGACTCACCTTCGTCGTTCTGGATGGGAAAGTTGAGCACGTGTTCTTTCCGGTCGAGGATCCGGAAGCGCACGCGGCCGACGTCGTCGATTGGCTGAAATCGCAAGTATGAGTATGCGGTCTACGACCGCTGTCGCAAGTTGTCGGGGACTCTGGAGTCTCGCAGCCGTCCATCAGTCTCCCATGGCGTCGTCTTCGGCATCCTCGACGGAGTAACCCAAGGCGCTGAGGCCCTCTTCGAGATAGTCCGAGAGCAGGGGGATACCTAGGAGGTATTCGGCCGTTCGCTTGTTGTGTTCGGCGCGGGCCGTCTCGAGCGCGTCCTCGAGTTCGTCCGCACTGAACGAGCCGCGGCCGATCCACGCGAGCGCTACCAGGCTGACCTGTTCGTCGATGTTCAGGTCGCGAATGAATTCGCGCAGTTCGATCACGGTGGAGTCGTCCTTGAAGTCTTCGAGGATGGACTCGGCATCGTGGTCGGACGTGTCGCCGTCGTCCCAGGCGCCGACTTTCGCGTCGTATTCGCGCGCCTTAACGATGACAAAGCCGACCTTGGTCGGTGATATCTCCAAGCCTGCCATTGGATCGCTGCCGGAAAACGGCTCCCTCTCTCAGAACGTCGCGCCTGGCTGAAAGCATGCCCGACTTGGCCCGCCCCAGCAACTCAGTCTCGTATACTCGCGGCCGCGTCGGCGACAACGCGTTCAAACATCTCAGGGGTCAGCCGCCCCGTGTTCGTGTTGAGGCGGGAGCAGTGAAACGAGTCGAACAGAATAAAGCCGCCGGGCAGGACGTGCCGCGCCCCATGGGCGAACGGGACGTTCTTCTTCTTCACGCCGTAACTCGTTAGAATGCTGTAATGGGCCACCCGCCCGATGGCCAGAAGCGCGTGCAGATTCGGCAGTGCCGCCTTGCGGCCATCGAGAAACTGGCGGCAGCACTTGATCTCGGCGCCCGTGGGTTTGTTTTGCGGCGGCACGCAGCGCACGGCATTGGTGATCATGCAATCGACGAGGCGAAGCGCTTCAGGCCGCTGAAGGTCATGTTCGCCTTCGGCGAGGCCCGTCTTGAGGAGCGTGGGATAGAGAAGGTCGCCGGCAAAATCACCCCAGAAGGGTCTGCCGGTGCGGTTGGCGCCTTTCAGTCCGGGCGCAAGACCCACGATCAGCAACCGCGCCGAATCCGGACCGAAGGACGGGACCGCACCGTTGAACCAATCGGGATGGGCCGCCGTATTCTCGCGGCGGAAGGCGACGAGGCGGTCGCATAAGGCGCAGTCGGTGTTGGGTTCGGCGATGACGTCGATAGGCAGCATGCGGGACGAAGGCACCTTGAGGACACGAGGGACCACATGGGTAGCCGCACGACCCGACGAGGGCAACGGCCAAGAGCGCTAGTGGCTTAGCGGGCCGGCCTGAGATCGGCGGTGCAGGGCTAAAGTCTCGACGAGGGCTCAAGTCTCGACGAGATCTGAAGGATCATACTCTTCGGTGTCGTCATCCGACCGGCGCCGCTGCGAACGCTCATTGGGCGTGCGGCCGATCTCGTCCTGAAGATCGACCAGATCGATGAATTGATCTGCCTGCCTCCGCAATTCGTCCGCCACCATTGGAGGGGTGGTCGAGAGGGACGAGACAACGCTGACGCGCTTGCCCTTGTGCTGAAGCGACTCGACGAGTGACCGGAAATCGCCGTCGCCCGAGAAAATCACGAGATGGTCCAAATGATCGGCAAGCTCCATGGCATCGACGGCCAGCTCGATGTCCATATTGCCTTTGACCTTGCGCCGTCCCGTCGCATCCACGAACTCCTTGGTCGGCTTGGTCACCATGGTGTAGCCGTTGTAATCCAGCCAATCGATCAGGGGACGTATCGAGGAGTATTCCTGATCCTCGGCAAGCGCCGTGTAATAGAGCGCGCGCACGAGCTGACCTTTGGATCGGAACAACGCCAACAGGCGCTTGTAGTCGATATCGAAGGAAAGGGTCTTTGCGGCGGCGTAGAGATTCGCGCCGTCGATAAACAAAGCGATCCGTTCCGTCGGGTAGAAGTGCATTACGGGTCCTAACGGTCAAAATACGTTTCGGTAGGCGAAAACGAGCGCATACAACAAATTACTTTCGTTTAGGCGCGGAGGCTCCGCAATTGGTCGCAATGTCTCAGATACTGATAGGGATGGGCGCGAACTATCCTGGCCCTTGGGGGACGCCGTCCCAAACGATCGACCGGGCCTTGCGCGAATTGGACGGACAGGGTGTTTGGCTCCGTGCGGTCTCGAATTTCTACGAGACCGCGGCTGTGGGGCGCGCGGGCCAGCCCGCTTATGTGAATGCGGTGGCACTGGTCGAGACCGCGATGCCGCCTGAGGCACTGCTTCGGCGGCTCAAACAGATCGAGAGGGGCTCGGGCCGGCGAGGGGGAAGCCCGTGGGGTCCGCGGACCCTGGATTTGGACATTCTGGACTTCAAGGGCCGCGTTCAGAATTGGCAGGGATCCGCGCCGCAATTCGCCCGCGCCGGGCCGCGCCCGTTGGTTTTGCCCCATCCATGGATCGAAAAGAGACCCTTCGTCCTGCGGCCGCTTCTGGATGTTGCGCCCAATTGGCGGCACCCGGTGACGAAGGCCGCCGCGCAGGAACTATGGCGCCGTGTCGCGCACGGCTGGGAAGGCCAGGTTCTGAGGACGCTCACGCCCGAGACGCGCCTTGCGACCGAGACACGACTTGCCACGGGCGCCTGATTTGCATACATAGAGTCCAAATTCCTCCCATTCCAAAAGGATTTTCAGATGGCTCGCGTCACTGTCGAGGACTGCGTCGACAAGATTGAAAACCGTTTCGAGCTCGTTCTTCTGGCCAGCCACCGCGCCCGAACGATTTCCGCCGGTGCACAGCTGACCGTGCCGCGCGACAACGACAAGAACCCCGTCGTTGCCCTGCGCGAGATCGCCGAGAAGAAGTTCACGCCGGACGACCTGAAGGAAGACTTCATCCACTCCATGCAGAAATACGTGGAAGTGGACGAGCCGGAGGCCGAGGCCGTACCTGCGCTGTCGCAGGATTCGCGCATGCCGGTTCTCGGTCAGGACGACCAGTCCACCGACACCCAGATCGACCGGATGACCGAAGAAGAGCTGCTGCGCCGCATGGCGACCCAGGCGCCTTCGGATGGCTCCAATGCGGGACCGCGCGCACGCTAGCGGACCCATTACAGACCGGCGAGGACGCACATCGAATTCCTCGCCGGACTTTAGCTTCACACGCGACATTAGATTTGCGGCAACCTTGGTCCCCGTAGGGCCTTGTGCTGTCACGGTTTCTCGCGCCATTCTGGCGGGCTGAGATGACCCGCCAATATGAACTCGTCGAACGCATCCTGAGCTATCAGCCCTCGGCCAACGAGGCGCTGCTGAATCGCGCCTATGTCTATGCCATGAAGGCGCACGGCAATCAGAAGCGCGCGTCCGGGGCCCCTTACTTTTCCCACCCGTTGGAAGTCGCGGCGATTCTGGCCGATATGCGCTTGGACGACGCGACGATCGCGACCGCGCTTCTGCACGATACGATCGAAGACACCGAAGCGACGCGCAGCGAGATCGATGCGCTGTTCGGCGCGGAGATCGGGACCCTCGTCGACGGTCTAACCAAGATCAAGAAGCTCGATCTTGTGACCAAAAAGGCGGAGCAGGCGGAGAACTTCCGCAAGCTGCTGCTGGCCATCTCCAGCGACATCCGGGTGCTGCTCGTGAAGCTCGCCGACCGCCTGCACAATATGCGGACGCTCGAGCACATGAAGCCGGCGAAGCGGAAGACAATCGCCGAAGAGACGATGGACATCTACGCGCCGCTCGCGGGCCGCATGGGCATGCAATGGCTGCGCGAGGAACTCGAGGACTTGTCGTTCCGTTGGTTGAACCCCGAGGCCTACGCCACCGTGTCCGAGCGGCTGCGGGTGCTGCGCCAGGACAATCAGGGTCTCATCGACGAAATTCAGGGGGCGCTGACGTCGAAGCTCAAGGCCGCACGGGTGAAAGCCATTGTCGCCGGCCGGGAGAAAAAGCCCTACGCCATCTGGAGCAAGATGGAGCGGAAGCAAATCTCGCTGGAGCAGCTTTCCGACATCTATGCGTTCCGCATCGTCGTTCCGAAGGTCCCCGACTGCTACCGGGCACTGGCCGTGGTCCATACGAGCTGGCACACCGTGCCGGGGCGGTTCAAGGACTACATCTCCAATCCGAAGCAAAACGACTATCAGTCGATCCACACGACGATTGTCGGTCCCAAGCACTGCCGTGTGGAGCTGCAGATCCGCACCGAGGAGATGCACTCGATCGCCGAGTACGGCGTTGCGGCCCACGCCCTTTACAAGGAGGGCGGCAGCGGCAAGCGGGTGCCGGCCCAAGACTCAAGCGCATACAGATGGTTGACGCATCTGATTGGTATCTTGCTTGAAGGTGATAACCCCGAAGAATTCCTGGAACACACCAAGCTCGAGCTGTTCCACGACCAGGTTTTCTGCTTCACGCCCAAGGGGCGGCTGATCGCCCTGCCGCGCGGCGCAAACTGCATCGATTTCGCTTATGCCGTCCATACCCAGGTGGGCAACACCGCCGTTGGCGCCAAGATCAACGGACGACCGATGCCGCTCGCCACGCCGCTTCGCAATGGCGACGAGGTCGAGATCGTCTGCTCCGATGCCCAGTCGCCGCCCGTGGCCTGGGAGCGCCTCGCGATTACCGGCAAGGCACGGTCGGCCATTCGGCGAGCCTCGCGCGACGCCGTGCGCCTGCAATACGACAAGCTCGGCCGGGAGATCCTCGATCGGGCTTTCCGCCGCCATGGACAGGCCTTCAGCGAAGAGGCGATCGCAAAGGCGCTGCCGCGCCTATCGCAAAAGACAGCTGAAGACGTGGTGACGGCCGTGGGCCGCGGCGAGCTTGCCTCGGGTGACGTGTTCAGGGCGGACTTTCCAGAAGAAATCTCAGGGCAGATGCCCAAACGCCGCCGTCAGGTGAAACGGGCCGACGAGGGCTGGTTCGGGCTTGGCAAGGTCATGGGCCTGAAGTTCCGCTGGCCGGGCTCCGGCGGCAAGGGCCGCGTCGAAGGCCATGAAGGGCCGGAAGGAATCCCCATCCGCGGGCTGAAGAGCGGACTGCCCGTGAAGTTCGCCGAAGGCGGGGCCATTCCGGGCGACCGCATCGTGGGAATTCTCTCGCCGGGCCAGGGGATCACGATCTATCCGATCCATGCGGCTGCATTGAAGGCTTTCGACGACGAGCCGGAGCGGTGGATCGACGTCACGTGGGACATCGACGAGGACGACCCGCAGCGATTTCCGGCCAAGATCGCGGTGACGGCGATGAACGAACCGGGCAGCCTCGCTCAAATCGCCACGGTGATCGGCGAGGTCGACGGCAACATTCAGAACATCCGAATGACCAACCAAGTCGCCGACTATACGGAGATGCTGATCGACTTGGATGTGTGGGACCTGCAACATCTCAATGAGATTCTGACGGGATTACGCGCCAAAGATGTAGTCAGCAGCGCGACGCGGTCGGAAGAGTAACGGCACGCAAAGCACTGGCATGGCGCGAAAAAACTCCCCAAATATGGTAGGGCTCGTGCGCCGACCGGCGCCAATGCAGGACCATCGCCGGCAACGAGGTAGTGATGCTGTTCAAACGCCGCGAGGCGGAAACTTGGCTGAACCGGATACGGGTGTCGTTGTGGCCGCGCCGCAGCTGGGGACGTTCGACGCGCTACGTGGTGCATCGGGTGCGCCGGTTGAGCGCCACGCCCCATGCGGTTGCCCTTGGCTTCGCCGCCGGCGTCTTCATCTCGTGCACGCCGTTTATCGGCTTTCACATGCTGCTCTCGGCCACGCTCGCGTGGATCATCGGCGGCAGCATCGTCGCCGCTCTTCTGGGAACATTCATCGGCAATCCGCTGACTTATCCGCTCTTCTGGGTCAGCAGTTTCGAGGTAGGCTCGCTTATGCTGGGCCGGGGCGAAAACGACGTCAAACTCGACCTCTCGGCCGGCATCTTTCAGACCGAGC
>JARRPE010000048.1:0-11246 GCA_037383205.1 Methyloceanibacter sp. | reverse complement strand
AATTTGCTGGCGGTCCCTGCGACAAATACAGGCATGGCGCCGGAAGCCAGTTTGCTATGGTGATCCCGGGAACCAACGAAGAAACAATAACCCGCAGTCGCGGCGCCACGGAACTGGGCTGAATGGCGATACTCACGTCACTCCACCACCTCACCTCCTATCAGTATGACCGGCCGGTGGGGCTTGGGCCTCAAGTGATCCGCTTGCGGCCGGCGGCGCATAGCAGGACGCAGATTCGCAGCTATTCGCTGCGGGTCACGCCGCGCCAGCACTTCATCAACTGGCAGCAGGATCCGCACGGAAACTGGCTGGCCCGGCTGGTTTTTCCCGAGAAAACCACGGAGTTCAGCGTCGAGGTCAACCTCACGGCCAACCTCTCGACTGTCAATCCGTTCGACTTCTTCGTCGAATCCTATGCGGAGACATGGCCGTTCGCCTATCCGGAAGAGCTGCGGATGGACCTCGCGGCCTATTTGTCATCCGCCGAGCCGGGACCGCGCGTTGCGGCGTTTATCAAAGAGTTACCGAAGGAAGCCGAGCGCACCGTCTTTTTCCTCGTCGACCTCAACCATGAACTGCAGCGGCGCATCCGCTACGTCATCCGCATGGAAGCCGGCGTTCAGACGCCGGAGGAGACGCTGGCCCTCGGGTCGGGGTCTTGCCGGGATTCGGCCTGGTTGCTCGTGAACATCGCCCGCCATCTCGGCCTCGCGGCGCGCTTCGTATCCGGCTATCTGATCCAGCTGAAAGCGGATGTGGACCCGATCGAAGGGCCGATGGGGACCGACAAGGATTTCTGCGATCTCCATGCCTGGGCTGAGATCTATGTCCCGGGTGCTGGCTGGGTCGGTTTCGATGCCACGTCCGGGTTGCTGTGCGGCGAGGGGCATATCCCGCTTGCCGCAGCTCCGCACTACCAGTCGGCGGCGCCGATCTCGGGAACAGTCGACGCTGCGAGTACCAATTTCGCGTTCGAGATGCGCGTGGACCGAATCCACGAAGCGCCACGGGTGACGAAGCCGTTTTCCGACGAGTCCTGGCAGAAGCTGGACGCGCTCGGCGAGGCGGTCGACCGAGACCTCGTGGCCAACGATGTCCGGCTGACCATGGGCGGCGAGCCGACCTTTGTGTCGATTGACGATTTCGAGAGCGCCGAGTGGAACACATCCGCTGTGGGGCCGACCAAGCGGAGTCTCGCCGATACGCTGATGCGCAAGTTGCAGAAGCGTTTCGCACCGAAGGGGCTACTGCACTATGGGCAGGGCAAATGGTATCCGGGAGAGGTCCTTCCGCGCTGGTCCTTTGCCGTGTACTGGCGGAAAGACGGTGAGCCCTTGTGGGGTGACATGTCCCTGCTCGCCCATGAACGCCAGTCCGAAGAGTGCGTCCCAAAAAAAGACGAAGCGAAGTCCTTGATTGCAGAGGCGCAAGCATTGGCTGAGGACATTGCTGGGCGTGTTGGCGTTGACCCGGGGTACACGCTGCCCGCTTTCGAGGATCCGGTCTATTGGGCGGCCAAGGAGGCCGAGCTGCCGGAGAATGTCGATCCCAACGATCCCGAGTTCGATAATCCGGAAATACATGCCCACATGGATCGCCGTCTTGAGGGCGACCTTTCGGAGCCGGCCGGATTCGTGCTGCCCATCCGGCGCTGGCAATCGAAATCGAGTGACGCGCATTGGCGGAGCGAACACTGGACATTTCGGCGTGGCCGACTGTTTTTGGTGCCGGGTGATAGCGCGGCTGGCTTCAGGCTGCCGCTTGCGTCTCTTCCTGAAATTCCAGAAGAGGACTACCCCTATATCTACCCTGAAGATCCGAGTATTCCCCGCGACCCGCTGCCCAGCCGCGAACAGATAGAAGATGCTCTTCCCGTGGCAAGAGCGTCGTCGACAGGACTGACTGAGCGCCAGCAGAATACCGAGCAGGACAAGAAGCACAGTGTCGTCAGGACAGCGCTGACCATCGAGCCGCGCGACAGCGTTTTGCGGGTGTTCATGCCCCCCGTCGAGCGCCTTGAACATTATCTCGAACTGCTGATGGCGGTTGAGCAAAGCGCCAAGTCCACGGGCTCCAAGGTCCAGATCGAAGGCTACCCGCCGCCCGACGATCCGCGGTTGAATGTCATCAAGGTCACGCCCGACCCTGGTGTGGTCGAGGTGAATGTGCAGCCTGCTACAAGTTGGCGGGAGGCGGTCGAGATCACGACCGAGCTTTACGAGGACGCACGTCAAAGTCGGCTCGGTACGGACAAATACATGATCGATGGGCGCCATGTGGGCACCGGCGGCGGCAATCACGTGGTCATTGGCGGCGCCACCCCGGACGATTCACCGTTTTTGCGCCGGCCGGATCTGCTGCGGAGCCTCGTTCTTTATTGGCAGCGGCACCCATCGCTGTCCTATCTCTTTTCCGGACTGTTTATCGGGCCGACGAGCCAAGCGCCGCGCATGGACGAGGCACGGCATGATGGCCTGTATGAGCTGGAAATTGCTCTCGAACTGATGCCGGACGGTGAGGCTCATGTGCAGCCTTGGCTCGTTGATCGTCTCTTCCGCAACGTGCTGGCGGATGTCACGGGCAACACACATCGCGCGGAAATCTGCATCGACAAGCTTTACTCGCCCGACAGCGCCACGGGCCGGCTGGGCTTGGTGGAGTTCCGCTCGTTCGAAATGCCGCCCGATGCGCGCATGAGTCTTGCGCAGCAATTGCTGATCCGCGCGTTGATCTCGATGTTCTGGCGGCAGCCGCAACGGGGCAAGTTCGTCCGTTGGGGTACGGCGCTTCATGATCGTTTCATGCTGCCCCACTATGTGTGGCAGGACCTCCTGAGTGTTTTGGCCGACCTGGAACACGCGGGCTACCGGTTTGACCCGGAATGGTTCAAGGCGCAGTGGGAGTTCCGCTTTCCGTTCTACGGTCGAGTGGAGTATTCCGGCATTGGTCTCGAACTGCGTCAGGCGCTCGAGCCATGGCATGTTCTGGCCGAAGAGAGCACGCCCCTCGGTACCAGCCGCTTTGTCGATTCCTCGGTAGAGCGCCTGCAGGTGAAAGCCAATCACTTCGTGCCCGAACGGCACCTGATCACGTGCAACGGCCGGCGCGTACCCATGACCGGGACCGGCGATACAGGGGAGGCCGTGGCCGGAGTGCGCTTCAAGGCATGGCAGCCCATTTCGGGCCTGCATCCGACCATTCCCGTGCATGGGCCGCTGACCTTCGACATTGTCGATTCGTGGAACGGACGATCTCTCGGCGGTTGCGTTTACCATGTGGCCCATCCTGGTGGGCGGAACTACGAGACCTTCCCTGTGAATTCCTACGAAGCGGAAGCGCGGCGGCTGGCGCGTTTCCAGGATCACGGTCATACTGCCGGCGTTGTGGACGTACCTGCCGAAGAGCCGGCGGGTGAGTTCCCTTTGACGCTCGATCTGCGCCGCCGTCCGCGGCGTCCGTGATGACCGATGGATCAAACCTTGGCTGAACCGGCGGCTGGCGAGACGCCCCAGCAAGCCTGGTATGACGACTACGCGCCACTTCCCGGCGTTCCGGACGAGCTGATCGGTCCGGACGGCCGCCCCCGCGCGGCTTGGATCAACTTCATCCAACAGCTATCGACGGACGAGCGCTCGCTTGCGGCGGTCGACCGGCATCTTCAAGACATCGGCATTTCGTATCGCGTTTATGGCGAGGCGCGCGAACGCAACTGGCCGATGAGCCGGCTCCCGCTTCTCATCGAGGAAGAGGAGTGGACCACGATCGCAGCGGGGATCACGCAGCGTGCCGGTCTGATCGAGTCCACGCTCGCCGATGTCTACGGGCCGGGCGAACTCATTCGCGACGGCGTCATCCCCGCGCCGTTGATTGCGGGCTCCAGCGAGTTCGTACGGCCCCTGGCCGGCGTTTCACCGCCGGGCGGGCGCTGGTTGCGCTTCTACGCCGCCGACCTCGGCCGAGGGCCCGACGGACGCTGGTGGGTCCTCAGCGACCGCGCACAGGCGCCTTCGGGTCTCGGCTACGCGCTGGAAAACCGGCTTGTCATGTCGCGAGCGTTGCCGACCGGTTATCGCCGTATGAACGTGTGCCGTCTGGCCCCGTTCTTCAGCGACTTTCGTTCGGCGCTTGTCGATGCCGTCGAGGGATCCGAGCCGCGGATCTGCCTGCTGACGCCGGGGCCTTATAGCCAGACCTATTTCGAGCAAGCCTATCTTGCGCGCTATCTCGGCTTCCTCCTAGTCGAGGGCGACGATCTCGTTGTTCATGATGCGCTGACCCATGTGCGTACGATCGCGGGACCCAAACGCGCCGATGCCATTTGGCGTTTCGTCGATACCAACTATGTGGATCCGATCGAGCTGAATGGACGTTCGCGGCTCGGGGTCCCGGGGCTGATCTCGGCGCTGCGCCACGGTGGCACACTCGTGGCCAACATGCCGGGCTGCGGTATCGCCGAATCGCGCGCCCTGATGAGCGTGATGCCGGAACTCGCGTCCAAGCTCATGGGCCAAAAACTTACGCTTCCCAACGTCGCCACATGGTGGTGCGGCGATCCCGAGAGCAGGCGTCGCGTTCTCGATAACTTCGACGACATGGCGATCTCCGGCGCGCTGTTCGGTCAGATGTCGCTTCTGCAGGGCGAGTTGTCGACGATACCGGGCACGCTCGACGAGAAGGCCCGGGCAGAACTGCGTGAGGCTGTCGAGCGACGCGGCATGGACTATGTCGGGCAGGAGGTCGTCCAGCTATCCACCACGCCCGTGTGGGAGGGCGACAAGCTGGTCCCGCGTCCGTTCGTGCTTCGTGTGTTCGCGGCGGCGACGGAGGAGGGCTGGCAGATCATGCCGGGTGGTTTCTGCCGCATCTCCGCCGACACGGACGCGCGCGCCATCAGCATGGGCGTGGGCGTGCAGTCCGCCGATGTCTGGGTGCTGTCGTCCAAGCCGGTCGCGCCCGAATCGCTTCTGTCGACAGGCGAAGACGTCCACATTCAACGGGTCTTCAGCAATATTCCCAGCCGAGCGGCAGACAATCTGTATTGGTATGGCCGCTATCTGGAACGTGCGGAAGCCACGCTGCGGGTGGTGCGCTGCCTCTGCGCGCGCAGCATCGACATGGATGTCTTGTCGGGCAACGTGCCGGAAACGATCGAGAAGCTCACCCATTTGCTCGTGGCGTGGGGAGCGGTTCCCCCCGAGAAAGAAGGCCAAGCGCCTTTGGAGGTGGCCCGTCATTCGCTCGCCGACGAGAGCGCCTACGGCTCCGGCCTCTCCGGTATCCGCCTTGCGCGCAACGCGAGTTCGGTCATCCGTGAGCGGATTTCCATCGATGCATCGCGGCTGTCCCGTCAGATCGACGTGCAGTTCCCCAGTCTCGCTTCCTTGCCCAGTGAAGTGGATGTTCTGGATGCCGCCGACAAGGCTCTGGAGGGGCTTGCCGCTCTTTCGGGCCTCACTCAGGAAAGCATGAACCGGGACGCCGGATGGCGGTTCCTCGATATCGGCAAGCGAATAGAACGCTCCATTCTCACATGCAGGATCGCCCGTACGTTCATTGGCGACGAGGCTACGGCGGAAGATCTCGAAGTGATGCTCGATCTGGTCGACTCGCAGATTACCTACAGGTCGCGGTACATGACCGGTGTCGCGATTGCTCCGGTCCGCGACATGGTCATGCTTGATCCGTACAATCCCCGCTCCGTCAGTTTTCAGCTCTCGGCGATCAGGGAGCATTTGGCGATCTTGCCGACGCTTCGCAACGACGGCGTTCCCGAAGAGCCGCAAGGCATAGCGGCAATCCTTGCCACCGAATTGCAGATGACAAAGGCCAACGAGATCGACCAGCAAGCCATTCTCGCGATCGAACAGCGGATCCTGCAACTCGCGGATGCGATTGCCGTACGCTATTTCCCGCGCCGGCATAAAAGCTCGATGGCACCAGAGACGAGCAATTTGTCTTGATCTACGACATCGATCATCTCACGGCCTACGCCTACGACGAGCCCGTCATGTCGGCGACGCTCGCGCTTCGCCTGACGCCGCGTAATGCGGGGCTTCAGCGGAAGCTGGCCCATACGGTGCGCGTCGACCCGCCTCCGGACCACATCGCCGCGCATCAGGACTTTTTCGGCAATGAGGTCGATGTCGTCACTATCGATACAAGGCATACGGAGCTCGTGATCAAGTCTTCGTCGCGCGTCGAGTGCTTCGACCGGCCGGCACTTATCCAAGAGAACATCGCCTGGGAGCGCATTGCGCAAACGGCGTTGACGCGGCGAGATCTATCGGGCGATGCCTTGGCGCACTTTCTGTTTCCAAGCCCGTTGATCACGCTTGAGCGAGACGTCGCGATGTACGCGCAGGAGAGCTTCCCCGAGGGGCGTGGAATATTCGATGCGTGTACGGAGCTGATGACCCGTATCCGAAACGACTTCGAGTACGAGACAACGACGACCGAAGTTTCGACGACCGTCGCGCAGGCCTTCCAGCAGCGCAGCGGGGTCTGTCAGGATTTCGCACAGATCATGATCTCGGGTCTGCGCGGACTGGGGCTCCCGGCCGCTTATGTGAGCGGTTACCTGCGCACCATCCCGCCGCCAGGGGAGGAGCGGTTGCAGGGCGCCGACGCGACCCATGCCTGGGTCTCCGTTTGGACCGGGGACGTCGGCGGCTGGATCGGTTTCGACCCCACCAACGCGATCCACGCCTCGAGCGATCATGTGGACCTGGCAGTCGGCAGAGACTTCTCTGATGTCTCGCCCGTGCACGGGGTGTTCGTCGGGTCCGGCACACATCAGCTACGTGTCGAGGTCGATGTCGTGCCGGTCGAAGGCAAACCGTAAGGCCCACCGTCCAATGTTTATGCAGATCCGCCTAATACCAACATGATACTTGACTAATCAAGTAATAATACGGTATAGTGTGGCATGAAGGAGAGCGAAAGAGAGGATGCCGTGCTGGTCCTATTGGATGTGGCCTCCCGTATCGAACGGCGGCTGGACAATGCGCTGTCGATGGCGCGGGGGATTTCGTTCAGCGAATACAGAATTCTAAAGGTCGTTGCGGGCGCCGAGGGCCGTGGCGTCATGAGGGTCGACCTGGCCGAGGCCGTGGGGCTTACGGCATCGGCGGTCACACGCGCTTTGCGGCCGTTGGAGAAGATCGGCGTGGTCGCAACCCAGAAGCACGAGCGCGACGCGCGATGCAGTCTCGCGAAGCTGACGCCGGCGGGGCTGGAGCTCTTGCGCGATGCGGAGCAGGTGGTCGCGGAGGGGCTCGACGCGATCCCCATGAAGGGTGTGTCATTGGAAAAGCTCGCCTCGTTGCAGGCCGAGCTCTCAAAACCCCGCTGCGTGCCGAGTCGCCGCGGAACGATTCGGGCAACATGACAACCGGCACGAGAGACTGACGGCAAGCCGGATCGTGAGGGGGGAGGCCATGATCAAATCCTATACGGACCATGCAGCCAACGAGCGGACCTTTCTTGCCTGGATGCGGACCGGCGTCGCGATCATCGCGTTCGGATTCTTGATCGACCGGTTCGACCTCTTCGTCCTGACCATGTCGGAAGCGGTCGACATCAAGCCCGAGGCTCATTCGCAACTCGAACACATGTCGCAGGCGTTCGGTCTAAGGACCGGCGTCTGGTTCATCCTCGTGGGTGTCGCTTTCATCGTGGCGGCGACGATCCGCTTCGTGCGCACCCGCAACCTTCTCCTGGACGAGGAGATTCACAAGACAGGGTTTGTCATGGAGTTTGCGCTGGCGGCGATCCTCGCCGTGCTGATCGTGATCGCCACCATTCCGCTGCTCACGAGCGCCCTATAGAAAGGGCCAGAACGAGGCCGCTTTCGGCTTCACCGGCGCCGTCACCTTGGCGCAAAGTCTCGGGCGAAAATAGCATGACCCGTTCGGCCGGCCGGTACTCGCGCCGATACCCTCTTGGGCCAGTTCGGACTTGGCGCGAGAGCTGAATCCGCAGGCAATGCGGAGCGACTTGATCGCAAGAGGGATCCTCCCCGTCTGCCTTCGATGCGACGGTGGCTGTCCATTGGTCGTGGACCTGGGCGGCCGTTCTTAAATGCTCAATCACTTCCGGCACGACGATGTTGGGCGCGTCGAGCATGAGATTGTGCCCGGCGTTGAGTGTGCGCAAGCGATACGGGCCATCCATGAAATTCGCCGTCGCCGTGGCCGAGGCGCGACTGAAGGCGCCATCTTCCTCGCCCCAAAGGAACAGGGTCGGGGGCCGTATCTTGCCGGCGGGATCGAGCGAGCGGAACTCGAAAGCGCGATACCAATTCAGCGCCGCACGAATCGTCCCGGGCTCCCCGAACACGCGCCGATACTCGGCCACCTGCTCTTTGGGGTGCCGGTCCCATTTCCAGCGCGCGAGCAGCGCCGCCTGGTCGAAACCCAATGCCAATTCGGGAATCTTCGGCAGGCGATAGAACAGGACGTAACTGCTGGCTGGCCATTGCGGGCTGGGGCTTGAAAGCGCCTCGGAGAGGGCCAGCGGGTGCGGCATGGCCAGCGATGTGAGGCTCAGCACACGTTCCGGATAGCGGTCGGCGAGCGTCCAGGCGATCGCGCCGCCGAAGTCGTGACCGACCACATGAAACTTCTTGAATCCCGCCGCGTTGGCCACGGCGAGGACATCGTTGGCAAGCTTGCCCTTGGTGTACTCGTTCTCCAGGCGCGGACGGGCGCCGGGGCTGTATCCGCGCTGATCGAAAGCGATCGCGCGGTAGCCTGCCTCTTGCAGCGCCTCGAGAAGCGGCTCCCACATGATCGAGGTTTCGGGAAAGCCGTGCAGCAGGATCACGCCTTCGCCGTCGCGGTTGCCGCTGCCGGCAACGCGCGACCGGAAGGTCATGTTGTTGGCCCGGATGCGAACGAGGCCGTCTTCCGTTCTTTCGAAGAGGGGAAGGGCTTCCGTCAGTGCCGCGTGACAGTCCGGGCATGAGGGCGCCAGCACGAGCCTGTCGATGGCGTAGGCCGCCGTGAAGGGAAGCAGCGCCAAGGCTGCGATGAGCCAGACTTTCTTCAGATAGGCCATAGCGCTCTTCGGCCCGCCGGTGCGCGCCAGACAAGGATTCGTTTCGGAAGATCAGTGGCGAATCATCACTGAAATGTAAATGCGTCGACCTCACGTGGGGATGGCGGTCTTCGTGATGGCGGCGATTGCCGGTCGCAGCCCCATTCGGTATTGTCGCACTGGCGCGTCGCGAGGCGGCACCCTGATCCGCGAAAAGCTGTCGCCGGCACCTCGTTTTGTGAAGACTCCTATTGTATCGGTTTTGCACCCAGCCCGAACTGGCGGATCGGCGGGCATCAGGGGAGAAACCGATCATGATGTCCCTCGACAAACTGCGCCGGAATGCGAAGGCGCTGAAAAAAGCCTACCGCGCCGGCGATGCCGCCGCGATCGCGCGTGTCCGCTCGATTCTGGGCACGCCTTCGACAGTCAAGCATGCGGACGCGCTGGCTCGTGGTGGCGCGGGAAGCCGGGTTTTCCAGCTGGCCCCGGCGCAAATTCGCGGTCGAGATGCAGGCCCGAAGGCGTGCGATTGCTGCTCGATTATGGCGCGGACCCAAACGAGAAGGCGCCGGACCATCCGAGCGGGCAGGCAGTCCCTAAGATTCCGGCCCTCCATCACGCGGCACGGCGCGGGCCGAACGTCTCAAGATCGCGCTCTATCTCGGTCAGGACTGGATCGTTCAAGCGCTGTTGGCGGCCGAGCCCGATCTCGGCTCGGAAAATTTCGGCCTGCAATGCGCGCTGTACGATATCGAGTCCGTCCGCCGCGTGCTGAAGCGGGATCCCGGCGCGGCAACGCGCGCAATCGGCGTGCGGTCGCCGATCCTTCATCTTGCTTATTCCAAGCATTTCCGGGCTGAGCCGGATCGTGCCGGCGCGATGATCGCCGTCGCGGACGCGCTCCTTGCGGCGGGCGCCGATGTCAACGACAGCTATCCCTTCGAGCCGGGCGCATCGCATGAGATCTCGGCGCTCTATGGCGCGCTCGGACATGCGGGGAATCTCCAGCCGGCCGAATGGCTGTTGGAGCATGGCGCGACACCCGACGACGACGAGTCGCTCTATCACGCCACGGAGTTGCCGACGCTCGACGGTGTGAAGCTCCTGATGCGTTATGGGGTGAAGACGGAAGGCACCAACGCGCTTCTTCGGATGCTGGACCGAAGGCGTGCGATTGCTGCTCGATTATGGCGCGGACCCAAACGAGAAGGCGCCGGACCATCCGAGCGGGCAGGCAGTCCCTAAGATTCCGGCCCTCCATCACGCGGCACGGCGCGGGCGGGACGGGCGCTTCGCCGAGCTCCTATTGCGGCATGGTGCGGAGGGCGACGCCGTCTGGGAAGGCCGGACGGCCTATGCGGTCGCGATGCTCTACGGGAATCTGTCTTTTGCGCGGGCGCTTGCGGCCGCCGGTCATGCCAGCCCGCTCAATGAGGCCGAGAGTATTCTTGCGGGCTGCGCCGAAGGGAAGGTGCCCGAAGGGCGGCCGCTGGCCCGGATGGCGCTGGGCGACGAGGAGAAGCGCATCCTCACTCGTGTGATCCTCTGGGAGGATGCGCTCGATCACGCCAAGGCGCTGGTCGCGGCGGGTATCGATCCGAATGTCACCGACGAGATGGATATGACGCCGCTTCATCTTGCGGCCTGGGCCGGACTGCCCGAGCAGACGGCGTGGCTCCTGACCCTGTCGCCAGACCTCACCCATGTGAACGGCTATGGTGGCGACCTTCTTGGCACGATCATCCACGGTTCGGAAAACAGGTTGGATACGGCGGTGCGCGATCACGTTGACTGCGCGCGGCTGGCGCTCGGTGCCGGGGCCGCACTCCGGCAGGCCGATCTCGACGGCGCCATGGACGAAGACCTGGTGGCTTTTCTCTCCGATTGGGCCGAGGCCCATCCCGAACGTATTGTGCCGCGCGCCGAAAGCTGACCTCGCGAAACGGGGTGCCTAGGACGGCGCCATGGCGGGTTTGCCTTCGACCGCGATCTGGAAGTCCTGCCTCTCCCAGTTCCCGCTTTCGGGCCAGTAGAATGTGAACTCGACCGTGTCACCGGGATTGAGGCTCTCCGTGGGCAGCTTCGCCACATGGACGCCGAGCAGGGTGTCCTCGGTCTCGACGTCATGGATGCCCTGCCAGCCGTTGGTGCCGTAATGGACCAAAGCCGGCGCTGTCACGGCAATGTAGAGCGACCGGCCGGCTCCG
>JARRPE010000047.1:0-19571 GCA_037383205.1 Methyloceanibacter sp. | reverse complement strand
CGTTTGCGGAGCAGTCTGTCCACCACCTGAATAGCGCCGTTGCAACCTTGCGGGATCCGCAAACGTCCGATTCGAAGCTGTTTCGCGTCGATTTCCTTGCGGCCTATGCTTCCGCAGGAAGCGAGTGCGGAAGGGCGCTTGATGCGGTTGGGACCGAGTTCAAGTCGCCCGAGAAGTACGACGATGTTCTGCTTCGGGTGAGCCAATAGCCGGCGGCCGGAACAGCGTGCGGCCTGGCCGTACTGCCTTGTCGAACGCTCTGAGTTCCGTCAACCGGATGCGGCCAGAAGGGGGCGCTTGAGCGCTTACGCCGCCTTCTTCGCCAGCAGGCCGCGCTCGTTCATGGTCTCGGCGATCTGGATCGAGTTGAGCGCCGCCCCTTTCCGCAAGTTGTCGGAGACGCACCAGAGCGTGAGACCATTGTCGATGGTCTGGTCGTCACGGATGCGGGAGACGAAAGTGGCGTAGTCGCCGACGCACTCGACCGGCGTCACGTAGCCGCCGTCCTCGCGCTTATCGACCAGGAGGACGCCCGGCGCATCGCGCAGGATGTCCCGCGCTTCCTCGGTGCTCAGCGGGGTCTCGAACTCGATGTTGACGGCCTCGGCGTGACCGACAAAGACCGGCACACGCACGCACGTCGCGGTGAGCTTGATCTTCGGGTCCAGGATCTTCTTGGTCTCGGCCATCATCTTCCATTCCTCCTTGGTCGAGCCGTCGTCCAGAAAGACGTCGATATGGGGAATGACGTTGAAGGCGATCTGCTTGGTGAACTTTTCCGGCGACGGAGGGTCGGTCACGAAGATGCCCTTGGTCTGGTTCCAGAGCTCGTCCATCGCCTCCTTGCCGGCGCCCGACACGGATTGATAGGTCGAGCAGACCACGCGCTTGATCTTGGCGGCGTCATGGAGCGGCTTCAGCACCACCACGAGTTGGGCCGTCGAACAGTTCGGATTGGCGATGATGTTCTTCTTGGTGTAGCCGGCGATCGCGTCGGGGTTCACCTCGGGCACGATCAGCGGCACGTCCGGATCGTAGCGCCAGCACGACGAATTATCGATGACGACGCAGCCGGTCGCGCCGATCCGGGGAGACCACTCTTTTGAAATCGCCGAGCCCGCGGACATCAGCGCGAAGTCGACGCCGGAGAAATCGAAGTTCTCCAGATCGCGGCACTTCAGGCGCCAGTGCTCCTGATGGCGCGGCGGCCAACCTTTGCGGCGCGCGCGGTCATTGCGCGGATGCGCGTGGTCTTGGCGCGGATGCGCGTGGTCTTGGCGCGGATGTATGGGAAGGCGGGGCGAAAGTCAAAGCCGCCGCGATCTTGGGCTTGGGCGGCTAATTCACCCGGCGTCCCGGCAGCTCGTCTTTGACCTCGGCGCACTTCTTGTAAGTGAACTCGTTGACCATCTCGACGACTTCCGAGCCGAGGAGGTTGGAGCGGTTGTCGAGGCCCGTCCCCGCATAGAGCACCGGATAGATCACGAGCGGCGCGGAGACGTCGCCCCAGTTGATGCTGGCCGAGACAGCTTTGCCGTTCTTGAAAGTCACCTCGGGAGACAGCTCCGCCTCGACGACATACGGCTCGGCTTCGCCTGTGTGCAGCTCACACGAGACCGCGAACTGGTCCATCTTGATGGTGGTTTCGGTTTCGAGCATGGCGGCGGCCAAGTCGGCGCGCGAGAGGTTGAGCTTGGATTGGCAAACGGCCCTGCCCCAGGGCCAGGAGAACTGATCGCCGAGCATCTTCGTCAGGCTGTCGGCCCGCCACGTCTTCTTGATGTCGCAGGCGATGTCGGGGCCCATCGGCTCCCGCGTGGCGATGATATCGCAGATCTCGATCTTGCAGGCCTTCCGGGCTTCCTTCTCCGCCTTCTCTTCCGGCGTCAGCACGACCTTGGAGCTGACCTGAGGCCCGAGCACGGGCGCGTCGGGGATCGTGGCCTCGTCCTCCTCCGGCATTGCGTTCATCGTGTCCGAACCCGCGGCATCCGCGTTTTCGTCGGTACCGTCGGCGGGGGCCGCATCCTCCGAAGCTGCCGGTGGCGCTTCAGTCTCGGTGATCTCGTCGGCCGCCCAGGCGAGCGTCGCCGCGAGCAGCAGGGTCAGGATCAGGATCGGCCAGCCGAGGACGTGTCGCATATCTTCTAACTGCCACGCTTTAGCGACGCGATGATGGCATCGCCCATTTCACGCGTTCCGACCGTCTCGCAGCCCTCTTGCGCGATGTCTCCGGTCCGCAAGCCCTGATCCAGCACGTTTGCGATTGCCGCTTCGATCTTGTCGGCGAGCGCGCCCTGGTCGAAAGAATAGCGCAGGCACATGGCGAAGCTGGCGATGGTGGCGATCGGGTTGGCTTTGCCTTGGCCGGCGATATCGGGCGCCGAGCCATGCACGGGCTCGTACATGGCCGGCCGCATCCCCTTCTCGTCCGCCGCGCCCAGCGAGGCCGACGGCAGCATGCCGAGCGAGCCCGTGGCCATGGCCGCTTCGTCGGACAGCACGTCGCCAAAGAGATTGTCGGTCACGATAACGTCGAACTGCTTGGGCGCGCGGACAAGCTGCATGGCGCAGTTGTCGGCCAGGATGTGCTCGAGCTTCACGTCGGCGTAGCTGTCCTTGTGGACTTTCGTGACCACCTCGTTCCACAGCACGCCGGTCTTCATCACGTTCCGCTTCTCGGCGGAGTGCACCAGGTTGCCGCGCTTGCGGGCGAGATCGAAGGCGACGGCGGCGATGCGCTCGATCTCGTAGGTCTCGTAGACCTGCGTGTCCACGGCGCGCTTCTGGCCGTTGCCGAGATCGGTGATCTCCTTCGGCTCGCCGAAATAGACGCCGCCGGTGAGCTCGCGCACGATCATGATGTCGAGGCCCTCGACCAGCTCGCGCTTCAGCGAGGAGGCCTCGGCGAGCGCCGGATAGCAGATCGCGGGCCGCAGGTTCGCGAACAGTTCAAGGTCTTTCCGGAGGCGCAAGAGTCCGGCCTCGGGGCGCTTGTCGTAGGGAACGCCGTCCCACTTCGGCCCGCCCACGGCGCCCAGCATCACGGCATCGGCCGCGTGGGCCGCCTGCATCGCCGTCTCGGAGATGGCCTCGCCGTGATCGTCATAGGCGCAGCCGCCGACGAGGTCGGTCTCGGTCTCGATCGAGATGGCGCCGGTGCCGTTGGCCCATTCTATGAGACGGGTGACCTCGTCCATCACCTCGGTGCCAATGCCGTCGCCGGGAAGAAGTAAGAGTTTGAATGAGGCCATGAATTTACGTCCGCCCTATGCTAAAGCACCAACCGAGAAGAGCCGGAAAGACTCCGGCGGCGCTTTGGGTAGCGGGAGTAGGACATGCTGACAAGGGTGCTGTTGACGGTTCTGATGCTGGCGTTCGGATCCAGTCTGGCCGTGGCCGAGGAGATGACCGAGGACTCGGCGGATGTTTCCGACGCTAAGACCACGGTCGTGAGCCTCGGGATCACCGATCACAAGGTCGACGAGAATGAGCTGCTGAAACGCATGGCGTTGCCCAAGCCGCGGTTCAACTCGGCTGGCGTCGCCTATGGCTGGGTCGCCCACGTCAAGAAGGGCGATCGTGTCGAGCTGCATCTCCGGCTCGACGGCAAGTCGCTGATGCACAATGTGCGCGAGGTCGACGAGGAAGACACGGATGTGCTTCTCATGGCCGGCAAGACGGGCGTGCCCGCGGGCGGCTGGCCGAAGGGTCAGTACACCGCGACCATGACCGTTACCCGCGGCGGCGACACGGTCGTCGAGCAGGAAAGCGATCCCATCTCATTTGACTGAAATCGGACGCTCGGGGCCGCCTCAGACCCAGGGCCGCCCGGCGGCGATCTTCTGCTCGTAGGCGTCGATGTTCGCGGCCTTCTCCAAGGTGAGGCCGATATCGTCGAGGCCCTCGATCAGGCAGCGCTTCCGGTGCGGATCGATGTCGAAATGAATCTTGCCGCCGTCGGGCCCTGAGATCTCTTGCGCTTCCAGATCGATGGTCAGCCGCGCATTGTCGCCGCGCTCCGCATCGTCGATCAGCTTGTTGATCTCCTCCTGCGGTAGAACGATGGGCAAGATCCCGTTCTTGAAGCAGTTGTTGTAGAAGATGTCCGCGAAGGACGGCGCGATGATGCAGCGGAAGCCGAAATCGAGCAGGGCCCAGGGCGCGTGCTCGCGGGAGGAGCCGCAGCCGAAATTGTCGCCGGCGATCAGGATCTGCGCCTTGGTGTAGGGCTCCCTGTGCAGCACGAAATCCTCTTGCTTCTGGCCGTTCTCGTCATAGCGCAGCTCGGCGAAAAGACCTTCGCCCAGGCCGGTGCGCTTGATCGTCTTCAGGTAATTCTTGGGAATGATCATGTCCGTATCGACATTGATCATCGGCAGATGGGCGGCTATGCCCGTGAGTGTCGTGAATTTTTCCATGATGAACCTCTATTCGCTGAGCCATATAGAGCTTTCCGGACGGAGTTTCCACTGTCACAGTCCCGCGCAAGTCCGGGAGCATGGTGCGGCCCGAGAGCACCGGCCAGAGGGTTGATCGAGCGCATGGCGGGCAAGGTGATCTACGAGGCGCATCCGGCGATGTTCCGGGCCAACCCGTTCTATTTCATCCTTTGCGTGCTGCTGATCGCCGTGTTCGGCCTCGGGATCATCCTGTTGCTCTACTGGTACATCAAGTGCCAGGCAACGTCGCTGACCATCACCGACAACGAGCTGCTTTACGAGAAGGGTATTTTGAGCAAGGAGCGGCTCGCGGTCTCGCTCCGCCACGTGCGGCTGGTACAGGTCAACCAGAGCTTCCTCAACCGCATCTTCGGCGTGGGCGAAGTCATCATCGCCACGGCGGGCGATGAGCCGGAATTTTCCGTCGGGGAACTGCCCGAGCCCCACGAGGTGCGCGAGGCGATCAGCCGTGCGCAGGCCATGCGGGCGGACGACTAGAGCGCGACGCGGATATCGGGCAACGCAGCGGAGGGCACATGGGCGAGAGCGACCGGCAGGACCGGAAGGAGGCGACCAAGCTGTTTGTGGCGGTGGCCGTCGCGCTGGTTCTGCTCGTGCTTCTTGGCCTGGGCGGCGTCTACTACCTGACTTCGGTGATGGGGGCGAGCGACCCGTTCTCCGCCGGGCTCGGCTTGAAGAACGCGGCGCTGATCTCGTTCGCCGTGTCTCTCACGGTTATTCTGGTGATGGCGGTCGCGTCCGGCGGCGACGCCATATTTGGCGAACTGCCGTTCACCATCGCCGGTTTCCTGATCTTCTTCGTGATTTTCTGGCTGATGATCGCCTGGATCTTCTAGAGGCCAAGGACTTTAGAAGACGCGCGTGTCGTCTAGTTGGACGGCCCAAGCGTATTGGGCTGCAAGCCGGAACTTGCCTGCTGGTTGCCGTTGACCAGCTCGCGGTAGTAATTGCGCATGGTGGTGCAGCGCTTCGGGCCCGGCGGGTGCACGGCGTCGCCCTTCAGCTTCGAAATGAAGGTGCAGATCTCCTCCATGCCCTGCGCGTCGAGCCAGCCCCATCTCACCCCGCGGCGAATTGCGAACAGGTCCGCCTTCGTTTCGCTGGCACCGATGAACTGGTGACCGCATTCGTGGGAGTAGATGTAGAGCTTCACCTGCGTGGAAAGCCCCTGAATTTTGGCGGTATTCATAATGAGAAAGCCGGGAAAGGCGCCGCCCCAGCTATCGAATTCCGGGTTCAGCACGGTCGGCCGCGTGCCGCAGTTCACCGGCACGCCATCGATCTTCAGCGCGCCGTGCGGCACCTCTTTGGTCTGCGGGCCCGCCTGCTTCATGTATTGGCCGACGCTGGGCGCCTGGGCGCGATTGCCGCGGAAGACGAACTCCTGCGCGGTCGCCACCTGGCCCCAGCCGATCGCCGCCGCGAAACCCGCGGCCGCCAAAAGCAAGCACCCTACTATTGTCGTTTTGAACCCCATCCTTTTCCCAGTTTAGATGCGGAATGGTGTCTAGACAATGACCACGCAATGTCGCGGTACTTTGCGTCCGCTCAGGCCCCGCTCCGCGCGCGCTCTAATTCGCCGCCTCCGACTCGATACGCTCCATGTCCGCGTCGGACAGGCCGAAATGGTGGCCGATCTCGTGGATCAACACATGGGCGATGATGTCCTCGAGCGCCTCGTCATGGCTCTCCCAATAGGCCAGAATCGGACGCCGGTAGAGGAAGATCATCTCCGGTATGGGCGAGACGTCGAGCACGCTCTGCCGTGTGAGATCAACCCCGTGATAGAGGCCCAGAAGCCCCTCGACCCGGATGACCACGTCCTTGGTCATCTCCCGGAACGTGCCGGGCAGTTGGGCGAAGGCCTCGTTCGCGGCCTGCTCGAAATCGCTGATGGTGGGGAGGGTGCGCGCGTGCATCGCCATTATTTAGGGCTTGGGCGCGGTCCGGCCAAGATCCCCGGGCTTCGCGGCCAGGATAATTGCTTCGCGTAAGCTGAAGGTCAGGCCATCCGCCTCTTCGCGCGGACGCAGGAGCGTCCGCAATGGCTCCGTATCCAGCATCTCCCGCAACCGGGCGATCGTCTCATCGGAGCAGCGCATGCGCGCCACCCAGGCCTCGAAGCCGATATCCTGGTCCATGACCTCGGCGGACTGAAGCTCCAGCCCCGCGTCGTCGATCAGCGCGCACCATTCCTGCAGCGACAGAGCCCGACCATGGCTGGGGTCGCGCAGCTTCTCGAAGGCATTGTAGGTGCCGGCGATGTCCGCATCGTCCGGCGAGACATTGTCCACCACGGCGAAAATGCCGCCGGGAATCATCACTCGCGCGGCTTCGGCCACGAATTTCTCAGGTCTCGGAAAATGATGCGCCGCCAGCCGGCACGTCACGAGATGGAAGCTCGTGTCGGGGAAAGGCAGGTCCTGAGCGTTGGCTTTGCGCGTGACGACGTTGGTCAGGCCGCGCTCCTTCGCCAGCCGCTTCACCTCAGCCAGCATCTCGGGCGTGATGTCGGACGCGGTAGACTTGGCGATGCCGGGCGCAAAGGCGAGCGCCGTGTGGCCAGCGCCCGTCGCGATGTCGAGCTGCCGCCAGGTGGGCTTTGTCTCGATCAGCTCCGTGAGCCGGGCGAGCGAGGGCCCTTCGGCGTGCACGGCGCAGGCCGCGTAGTCCCTTGCGGCCTCACCGAACTTTTTCTGGACCAGCGATGTCATGCCGCGTCTCCAAGAAAGTCGAGGTGGGTCTCTGCGCCTGGGCTACTGCAATTCGCGGATGTCGACGAAGCGTCCAGCGATGGCGGCGGCGGCGGCCATTTGCGGCGAGACCAGATGGGTGCGGCCCAAACGGCCTTGGCGTCCCTCGAAGTTGCGGTTCGAGGTCGAGGCGCAGCGCTCGCCCGGCGCCAGCTTGTCCGGATTCATGGCAAGGCACATGGAACAGCCCGGCTCGCGCCATTCGAAACCGGCTTCGGTGAAGATCTTGTCCAGACCCTCTTCCTCGGCCTGCAGCTTCACGAGGCCCGAGCCCGGCACGATCATCGCGTTCAGGTTCTCGTTCACGTGCTGGCCTGCCACGACCTTGGCCACGGCCCGTAAGTCCTCGATACGTCCATTGGTGCAGGAGCCGATGAAGATGCGGTCCAGCGCGATGTCGGTAACCTTCTCGCCGCCCTTGAACCCCATATAGTCGAGGGCGCGGACCGCGGCCTGACGCTTGGTCTCGTCGGCAATATCGGCCGGGTTCGGCACGCGGCCGTCGACCGCGACCACCTGTTCGGGGCTCGTGCCCCAAGTGACGATGGGCGGCAGGTTGGCCGCGTCCAGCACGATCTCGGCGTCGAAATGGGCGCCTTCGTCCGTGAACAGCGTCTCCCAATGGGCCTTCGCCATTTCGAACGCGGCGCCTTTCGGTGCGCGCGGGCGGCCCATGATGTAGTCGAACGTCTTCTGGTCGGGCGCGATCAGCCCGGCGCGGGCGCCGCCCTCGATCGACATGTTGCAGACCGTCATGCGGCCTTCCATCGAAAGGTCGCGGATGGCCTCGCCCGCATATTCGATGACATGGCCAGTGCCGCCGGCGGTGCCGATCTTGCCGATGATGGCGAGGATGATGTCCTTGGCGGTGACATTCGCGGGCAGCTTGCCCTCGACCCGCACCAGCATGTTCTTGGCCTTCTGCTGGATCAGCGTCTGGGTGGCGAGCACATGTTCCACTTCGGATGTGCCGATGCCATGGGCCAGCGCGCCGAACGCGCCGTGGGTCGAGGTGTGGCTGTCGCCGCAGACGATGGTGGTGCCGGGCAGGGTGAAGCCTTGCTCGGGGCCGACCACGTGCACGATGCCCTGGCGCTCGTCCAACTCGTGATAATAGTCGATGCCGACGTCCTTGGCGTTCTTGGCGAGCGCCGCGACCTGGATGGCCGAATCCGGATCGTCGATGCCTTTGGAGCGGTCCGTGGTCGGAACGTTGTGGTCCACCACGGCGAGCGTCTTCTCGGGCGCGCGCACGCCGCGGCCGGCCATGCGCAAACCCTCGAAGGCCTGCGGGCTCGTGACTTCGTGGACGAGGTGGCGGTCGATATAGAGCAGTGAGGTCCCGTCGGGGGCCTCATGGACCAGATGTTCGTCCCAGATTTTGTCGTAGAGCGTGCGGGGCTTTGCCATGGATTTGAACTCAACCTTTCGGACTTCCAAGCCTCAGATGGCGATTGAAATCCGCAAATTCCAGTTCAGCGGCAATCCTTTAAGGGCGCCCGCCAGGGGCCCTTGGGAGAGTCGCCCGAAGAAGCATCGGCTATTTGGAGGGGGCGGCCGGGTCGATGCCCGGCCGGTCCTTCGTGTGGGACGCTAAGCGTCCTTCTTGTCAGCCGTGTCGGTCTCAGCCGCTTCGTCCTGGATCTCCGGGACTTCGTCGGCCGTGGTTTCGGCCAGAAGCGCGACGGCCTCGGCGCTCCAGTCGTTGTCTTCGATCTGGCTGCCGAGCGAGAGCTTGTCGGCGATGTAGGCGATGCCGTCGTCGCTGAGATTGGCGATCTGATCGAACTTGGTGACGCCGAGCTTGTTCAGCTTCTTCTCGAGGTCCTCGGTAATGCCGGAAATGAGCTTGAGGTCGTCCGGCTCGCCCTTGGGCTTAGTGAAGCCCTTGAAGCCGTGCGCCTTCTTGCCCTTGGCATCGGTGCGCGTATCGCGGCGCTCCGGAATACGGGCCGACTTTCCGCGGCGGCCGCGCAGGTAATAGAGCTTGGCCCGGCGCACACGGCCATGGCGCACCACTTCGATGGATTCGATCAGCGGTGAGTGGATCGGGAACACGCGCTCCACGCCTTCGCCGTAGGAAATCTTGCGGACGGTGAAGTTCTCGTGGATGCCGCCACCGGCACGGGCGATGCACACGCCCTCATAGGCTTGAACGCGGCTGCGCTCGCCTTCCACAACCCTCACATTGACGCGGACGGTGTCACCGGGGCCGAATTCCGGCACGCTGCGCTTGTTGAGGCGCTCGGTGACCTGCTCTTTTTCGAGCTCGGCAATAATGTTCATCTCGATACCTTTCACGGGCGCCTGCCGGGCCGTTTTGCGACCTCTGAACGAACGCCATTCTTTTTGATTGGTCATGGCTTGGAAAATTTTGGTTTTCCAATGCACAAGGCTGCCGAAGACGGTCGTCCGGCAGCCAGCGGGGATTTCCTACCCCAGGATGTCGGGTTTGTCGATGGTTTTCAGGGGCCGGAAGCGGGGCGTTCCGGCCTGCGGTCGAGGCTTCGGATATAGGCGATCACGTTCCGCAGTTCGTCCTGCTCCAGGATGATGTTGGGCATGGTCGGATGTGAGGTCTGCATCCAGACCGACAGGGCGTATTCGGTCATTCCCGGGGTCTCCGCCAGTTCCTGGAAGGGCGTGGCACCGAACTCCGACGACAGGTCCTCGCCCGGCAGTACCGCATGACATTTGGAGCAGACCGCTTCCGCATAGGCCCGGCCGGCTGCGACGTCTCCCTCTTGCGCCAGTCCCTGGCCCGTCGGACCCAGCGCCAGCGCGGCGGCGAGCAGTATCATCGATTTCATGCCCAACTCCTTGTTTTAGGGACAAGAATGGGGCGAGGCGCCGGTCCCGCCCTGACTTCGATCAAGATTTGGATTTGCGATGCTTTTCCCAAAGGTCTGGCCGGCGCTTCTTCGTGAGGGCTTCGGCCTGCTCTCGGCGCCAGGCCGCGATCTTCTCATGGTCGCCGGAGAGGAGCACGTCGGGAATGGCATGGCGCTCCCACTCCCGCGGCCGTGTGTAGTGGGGATACTCCAGAAGGCCGGACGCGAAGCTCTCTTCCATGTGCGTGCCTTCGTTTCCGACGACGCCGGGGAGCAGGCGCACGCAGGCGTCCATGACCACGTGGGCGGCGAGATCCCCGCCGGAGAGCACGTAGTCGCCGATCGAGACTTCCACGACGTCCCGCGCCTCCAGGACGCGCTGATCCAGCCCCTCGAATCTGCCGCAAAGCAGGATGACGCCGGGGCCATGGGCGAGCACCTCGACGCCGGCTTGCGTGAGCGGCGTGCCGCGGGGCGACAGGTAGATCGTGGGCGTACCCGCCGGGCTTGCCGCTTTCGCGGCGTCGATGGCGGCGGCGGCGATGTCGGCGCGCATCACCATACCTGCACCCCCGCCCGCCGGGGTGTCGTCCACGGAGCGGTGTCTGTCCTGGGCGAAGTCGCGAATGTCGATCGCGTCGAGTTGCCAGGTCCCCTCGGTCAGCGCCTTCCCTGCCAGACTGAAGCCGAGCGGGCCCGGAAACATCTCCGGGAACAGGGTGAGCACGGTCGCCTTCCAGGTCATGATGCGTACCTCGTCGCAGCGCCCTAGGACGCGGTCTCTGGCGTAGCCTCGGCCTCTTCGATCAAGAACCACGTCACGCGAGTCCCGACGCCCTTGATCGAAACGGGGCCGCGCTCGGTCAGCAGAAAGCCGTCGCCAAGTGCATTGCGCACCTCCGCCGAGACTTGAATCTCGCCAGGCAGCGAATGCGATTCAAGCCGGGCCGCGAGGTTCACGGTCTCACCCCAGACATCGTACGAGAATTTGTCCGAGCCGATCACCCCGGCCATGACCGGGCCGCTGGCGATGCCGATGCGGATGCGCAGGTCGACATCGTGGGCCTTCGACAGGGCCGCCACGACTTTCGGCATAGCGAGCGCCAGCCGGGCGAGGCGTTGGCAATGATCGGCTTGAGTTTGGCTGACGCCTGCCACGGCCATGTAGCCGTCGCCGATCGTCTTGATCTTCTCCACCCCGTGCTCGGCCGCGAGGCGGTCGTACTCGGTCACGAGCCCATCGAGAATTTCGACGGTGCGGGCCGCGCCGAGCTCTTTAGACAGCGCCGTGAAGCCCACGAGGTCGCTGAAGAGCACCGAGGCGTCCGGCACCGCGTCGGCGATGCGCTCGGCCGGGTTCGATTTCAAGCGGTCGATGACGGGCTCGGGCAGGATGTTCGCTAGCAGCCGGTCGGCCTCGGCCCGGGCACGGTCGGCCTTGTTGAGCGCGTAACCGACCACCAGCGCCACGATGCCGAACGTGGTGACGGCGGAGGAGACATAGAGATTGTGCAGCAGCGCGGGGTCCGCGGTGATGCGCGCACTGCCGGGCGGGTAGAGGAACCACGCCGCGAGATGGAGCGCGAGGCCGGAGAGCACGGCCGCGACGACTAGCCGGATATGTCCCATGCCGCAGATCGCGAAAGCGACCGCCGCGCCGATGATGTAGTTCAGCTGGATGCCCGAGTTGTGGCCGAGCTCGCGCACGAAGAAGAACAGCGCGGCATATTCGGCGACCCAGATCAGGATCATGGCCGCGATATCGCTGATGCGGTGGGCGAGCGGCGCCAGCAGGGCGATGGCGACCAGCGCGATATTGGCCACGATCAGTGGCCAGTACTTCACGACCCCGAAGCTCGCGTAGGTCGCCACGTAGGTCATCGACGTGACGGCGATCAGCAAGGCCATCACATTGATGATGGCGAGCCGGATCCGGGTCTCTCGCGGATAGCCCGCGATGCCGATCTCGGCGAACTGCCGCAGCGGTCCCAGCCGATTGAGGATCGGGAGATCGGACGCGCCGCCGTGCACGGGGCTCTGTGTTCGCGAGGAGTGGCGGGGTGTCATGACAAGCATTCTACCGACTCATGCGCCCATGTCCGATGACGCTATGCGTCGCCATCGTCCGCCGCCTCGATCTCCTCCGGCGGAATCAGCACGAGACGCCGCGCGCCGATGTCGATCTCCGGAACCGTGTCGTCCGTGAAGGCGACGAGCAGGGAAGGGCCGCCTTCAGTGCGTTCGACTTCGAGAATATCGCCAGCGCCGAAATTATGGATGGCGGCCACCGTTCCAAGCGGGACGCCCTCCGCCGAGACCGCCTGCACGCCGATCAGGTCGGCGACGTACCACTCGTCGTCGGCCGCCTCGGGCAACGCGTCGCGCGCCACATAGAGCTTGGTGCGGTTCAGCGCCTCGGCGGCTTCGCGGGTGGTCACGCCCTTGATGCGCGCGATCAGCGCCTTGGGCGTGACGCGGACACGTTCGAACTCGATCGTCTTCGTGCCCGCCTCATTGCGCAAGGGGCCATAAGCGGCGATATCGGCCGGCTCTTCCGTGTAGGACCGCACGCGCACCTCGCCTTTCAGGCCCTGTGCCGCGCCGATCTCGCCGAGGAGAACCAGGTTTGTGTCGCCGCCCACCGTGCGTGTGCGCCCCTGCTCGGACGTCTACTCGGAAGCTTCTTTGGCTTCCTCGGCGGCAACCTCGTCGGTCGCCTCCTCGTCGGCCTCTTCCTCCGCTGCGGCAGCCGCGTCAGCAGCCTCCTGCTCGGCGGCGGCAGCGGCGGCGGCCTTCTCCTCTTCGGCGGCGCGCTTGGCTTCCTCGCGCTCGAGGCGCTTCTTGCCGGGCTTGGCCTTCTCCGGATTGTTGCGCGCCTCGCGCTTCATCAAACCTTCGGCGTCCAGGAAGCGGAGCACGCGGTCGGTCGGCAGCGCGCCGTTGGAAAGCCAGTGCTTCACGCGGTCGGTATCGAGCTTGATGCGATCTTCCGAATCGCGCGGCAGCAGCGGATTGAACGTGCCGACCTTCTCGATGTAGCGGCCGTCGCGCGGGCTGCGCGAATCGGCAACGACGATGCGATAGAACGGGCGCTTCTTGGCGCCGCCCCGCGACAGTCTGATCTTCAAAGACATGATTTCTTACTCCTAAGTGATAGTCGAATTGATGTTGGCTGTTGAGATCGGGTCAGCGCTTCTTCTTGCGTTGCCCGGGGAGTCCTGGAAGGCCGGGGGGCATCCCGCCGGGGAAACCCGCTCCCGGAAGCCCCGGCAGGCCGCCGGGAAGTCCGCCGCCGGGTAGACCCGGAAAATTGGCCGGCAGATCCGCCCCCTTGGGCAGGTCTCCGCCCGCGGGCATGTCCGCCGGCATTTGCGGCATGCCGCCGCCGAACAAGGCCGACAGCGCGCCGCGCTTCTTGCCCATGGCCTTCATCATGTCTGCCATCTGGCGATGCATCTTCACGAGCTTGTTGATGTCTTGAACGCTCGTGCCTGAGCCCGCCGCGACGCGCTTCTTGCGCGAGGCGTTCAGCAGGTTTGGATTCTTGCGCTCGCCCTTCGTCATGGAGCTGATGATCGCCTGCTGGCGCTTCAGAACGCTGTCGTCGATGTTGGCGGCGTCGATCTGCTTCTTCACCTTGCCGATGCCTGGCAGCATGGAGAGCACGCCGCCCATGCCGCCGAGCTTCTGCATTTGTCCAAGCTGTTCGGAGAGGTCGTTGAGGTCGAACGCGCCCTTCTTCATGCGCTCGGCCATCTTCTGGGCCTTGTCGGCCTCGACCGTCTCCATGGCCTTCTCGACGAGGCCAACCACGTCGCCCATGCCCAGAATGCGGCCGGCGATACGGTCCGGATGGAAGTCCTCGAGCGCGTCGAGCTTTTCGCCGACGCCCATCAGCTTGATGGGCTTGCCGGAGACCGCGCGCATGGAGAGCGCCGCGCCGCCGCGGCCATCGCCGTCCACGCGGGTCAGGACGATGCCGGTGAGGTCGACGCGCTCGCCGAAGTTCTTGGCGAGGTTCACCGCGTCCTGACCGGTCAGCGCATCGGCCACGAGCAAGGTCTCGTGCGGCTTGGCGATCTTCTCGATCGCCGCCGTCTCGGCCATCAGCTCTTCATCGATATGCGTGCGTCCGGCCGTGTCGAGGATCAGCACGTCGAAACCGCCGAGCCGGGCCGCCTTGACAGCGCGCTCGGCGATCTCGGTCGGGCTCTGTCCTTCGACGATGGGCAGGGTGGCGATGTCGGCCTGCTCGCCGAGCACGCGCAGCTGCTCCTGCGCCGCCGGGCGGCGCGTATCGAGCGAGGCCATCATGACCTTCTGCTTGTCGCGGGTGGCGAGGCGATGAGCCAGTTTCGCCGTGGTGGTGGTCTTACCGGAGCCTTGCAGGCCGACCATCATCATGACGACGGGCGGCGTGGCCGCCAGATGGCGAGGCGATGGGCGAGCTTCGCCGTGGTGGTGGTTTTACCCGCCCCCTGCAGGCCGACCATCATCATGACCACGGGCGGTGTGGCCGCCAGATCGATGCCTTGGGCCTCGGAGCCCAGCATGCGGACGAGTTCGTCGTTGACGATCTTGACCACCATCTGGCCGGGCGTCACCGACTTGACCACGTCCTGACCGACGGCCTTGGCCTTCACCCGGTCCGTGAACGACTTCACCACGTCGAGCGCGACGTCGGCCTCGATCAGGGCCCGGCGCACTTCGCGCATGGCTTCGGACACGTCGGCCTCGCTCAGCGCGCCGCGGCGCGTGAGCTTGTCGAAAATTCCGGAAAGGCGATCGGAAAGGGTCTCGAACATCAGCCGGCGAAGTCCGTTACGAATTTCTTGTAGACCCAGCCAGAGCGGCACGGGCCGGAATAGACTTGGCGGCGCGGCCAAGGCGTGCCGACGCCACAGTCCATTGTCTCATGCGAATAGACAACACCGAGCCAGCTCCCGCGCTGATCGCAGAGATTGACGATCATGCCGTTGTAAATCTTGTCGAGCATGCCGTGTTTGGAGCTGAGCCCGCCGCGCACGGCCAGGAATCCGTCGCCGCCCGGATCGAGGCCGCGCACCACGCCTTGCGAGCCGCACGCGTCGTAATCCGCCTCGCCGCCGGCCAGGACAGGCACGTTCGGCTGCTGAGCCAGCGCCGCCAGGGATAGGCTGGTCAGTGCGAGCGCGATCGCCGCGCCCAAGCCCCATCGCTTGAAATTCGACACCATTGCATCCGCCTCCATCTTGCGGACCAAAGCCAATTCTCACGCGCTCAAGTGGGCTATGCCCTCAATGAGCGCGGTAGGGCGAACGACACGCCCTCAAGTAGCGCGAAGCGCTGTAGGGCAATAACCAAGCCCGGTAGCGCAACGAAACCAGCGCTCAAGTAGGCCAGCGGCCGATAGCGCAACGAAAAAGGCACCCGTGGGCGCATCGCGCTGACGGGTGTTGACCCCCCTCTCCTAATCTTGGAAAGCCCAAGACCCCGGAAAGGGCGGCGGCTCGGAAACGAGCTGCCATGAATTTCGCGCGGAATGTCGGTCAGCAGGCCCTAGAAGTCAAGCATCGCGGATGCCGTCCTAGTGCGGCAGCGACTTCGAGAACGCGTTGATGACGACGACGCCGGCCACGATCAGGGCGAGCCCAACGATGGCCGGCGTGTCGAGCGTCTGCCGGAACCGGATCCAGCCGATCACGGCGATGAGCACGATGCCGACGCCGGACCAGATCGCGTAGGCGAGCCCAACGGGGATCGACTTGAGCGTGAAGGCGAGCGCCGTGAATGAGACCGTGTAGGCCAGCGCCGTCACGACGCTTGGGCCGAGCTTGCTGAAGCCATCGGACTCTTTGAGGGCCGTCGTCCCGATCACCTCGAACACGATGGCAACGGCCAGGTAGAGAAAGGGTTTGAGTGAACTCAACGGTCGGGTTTCTCCCTTGCTTTCCGTCGTGACGATGCCGTTAGAGCAGATCCGAGAGGCCGACCGCGAAGTTCAACAGGGCTTCGTCGCCGCCTTCCCAGCCGATGAATGACAGACCGGCGGGACACCCCGACGCTTCGCCCACGGGAACCGAGATCTGCGGCAGCCCGGCGAGGCCGGCGAGGCAGGTGTTCTGCAGCGTGCGCGTCCGGTACTCCGCGAAGGATGCGCCGTCGGGAATGTTGCGCTCAGGCGGCTGGGTGGGCGTCGTCGGCAGCACGATCGCCGTGCCTGGCTGGAGGATCGTCTTAAGATGGGACGCCACGGTCTGGCGGACCTGCCGCGCGCCCTCCGCATCCTCGGGGCTAATGCCAGCGGCGATCTCGAAGCGTTCCTTGATCCCCGGCCCGAGCTCCACGTTGTTGTCCCTGACGAAGGGCAGCAGGGTCGACTGGATTTCGAAGCCTTGGATCGTCGCGAAGGCCGACCGCCACGAGACGATCGTATCCCCGGCGATCTCCGCCTGTTGCACGTCGGGCAGCGCCGGCGCCAGCGTATCGAGTGTCCGCCAGACGAGCTGGTCGACGCTCGCTTCGCATTCGGCAACGATGTCTTTTGCGAGGATGAGCCGGTCGATCGGGGTTTCGCGGCCGTCGCCCTGCAGCAGGAGCTGAGAGACGGTCCGGAATAGCTCCGCGTCCGCCGCCAGAACGCCTACGGTGTCGAAGCTCGGTGCCATGGGCGTCACACCGTTGATGGCGATGCGGCCATGGGTCGGCCGCAAGCCATAGAGCCCGCAGAAAGAGGCCGGGACGCGGATCGAGCCGCCGGTGTCGGACCCCAGCGCGAAATCGCACATGTGGGCAGCCACGGCGGCGGCGGCGCCGCATGAGGATCCGCCGGTCACGTAGCGGCCCGCGCGCGGATTGACCGGCTGGCCGTAGTGAGCGTTGGTCCCCAGCACGCTGTAGAAGAACTCATCGCAAATGGCGATGCCGGTCAGGGAAGCGCCCGCGTCCAGGAGCCTGGCAACGGCGGGAGCCGTCGCGGGGGCGGGCGTCGCGGCCTCATAGGCTTCAGGGTTTCCGTTCCCGGTCTTGCGGCCCTCGATGGCGAAGAGGTCCTTCACCATGAAGCTCCGGCCCGCGAGCGGGCCCTCCTCGGCGCCTGTGATCGGTTCTCCGAGCGTGTGCGGGACGAGCGCGTGAACGGGATCGTGTTTCGGAATGCCCCGCATTTCTCGTTGCCTCCGTCTTTGGAAAAGAAGGTGCAGTGACTGACACAACGCCATAGAAGTGGCCCCACCGCAACGCTTGAAACCCCAGAACCGAAGAAGGCCAAGGCCTCGTGCGCGCAACGACGACAACCCGCAAGGCGCTCCCGCCGACGGTCTGGGCGCTGGGTTTCACATCGCTGTTTATGGATGTGTCCTCGGAGCTGATCCATGGATTGCTGCCGCTGTTTCTGGTCGTCAATCTCGGGGCGAGCGCCGCCGTCCTCGGCCTCGTTGAGGGGATCGCGGAAGCCGCCGCCCAGATCGTGAAGGTTTTCTCGGGCTGGCTGTCCGACACCCTCCGGCGCCGCAAGGCTCTGGCGGTCGCCGGCTACGGCCTCGCGGCGATCACCAAGCCCCTCTTTCCCTTGGCGAGCACGGTCGCGCTCGTTGCGTTCGCACGCCTCGTGGACCGCATCGGCAAGGGGATCCGCGGGGCGCCGCGCGATGCACTGGTCGCCGATGTGACCCCGCCGGCGCAGCGGGGTGCCGCGTTCGGCTTGCGGCAATCGCTCGACACGGTGGGCGCGACGCTGGGGCCGCTCCTCGCGATTGGGCTCATGGCTCTGTTCAATGACGACATCCGCACCGTGTTGTGGTTCGCCGTCATCCCCGCCGTGATCTCCGTCGCGATCCTCCTGATCTTCGTTCGGGACCCCGGACCGCAGCACCTGTCAGAGGAGGGCGCCAAGCGCGTTCCCATCAGACTGCGCGATTTGGGCGGTCTCGGGCGGTTCTACTGGTTCGTGGTGGGCGCAGGCGCCGTGTTCACCCTGGCCAGGTTCAGCGAAGCGTTCCTGGTCATCCGGGCCTATGACGCGGGCCTGCCCTTGGCGCTGGCACCAGCCGTCATCGCCGCGATGAGCATCGTCTTCGCGGTCACTGCCTATCCGGCGGGCCGGCTCCAAGACCGGTTCGGCGCGCGGCCGCCGCTTCTGGCGGGGCTGGCGGCACTGATCGCCGCGGACCTCCTGCTCGCCTTCGGATCGGGGCTTGTGGCCGTTTTCCTTGCGATCGGGCTCTGGGGTCTCCATTTGGGGCTGACACAGGGTGTGCTTTCGGCGCTGGTGGCCCATGCCGCGCCTGCCAAGCTCCGCGGCACGGCGTTTGGCGTCTTCGGCCTTACCGTCGGGGTCGCCACGCTAGTGGCGAGCCTGCTCGCCGGGATCCTCTGGGATGCCGTCTCGCCGGAGGCCACGTTCCTGGCGGGCGCCGGGTTTGCCGCGGCCGCCTTGATCGCCTTTGTGGCGCTCCGGCCGATCGAACCAGCGTAGGTGCAAGCGGGCCTAGCGGTTTCGCCGCCGGCGGCGGTATACAAGGTCTGGTTTTGGATTGGAGACGATGAGCGCGACGACGCATAGCTTCCGCAAGATGAACGGCCTTGGCAACGACTTTGTCGTGATCGACCGCCGTAACGACGATCTTGCCTTGCCGGCCGATGCGGTGCGCGCGATCGCGGACCGCGCGGCGGGTATCGGCTGCGACCAGCTGATCGCGCTCGATCCCTCGTCCGAGGCGGACGTCTTCATGCGCATCTGGAACGCCGATGGCGGGGAGGTGGCCGCCTGCGGTAATGCCGCGCGTTGCGTCGCCGCCGTCGTGGCGGCGGAACTGGGGCGTCCCACCGTGACGATCGAAACCGAGGATCAGGTTCTTGGGGCCTATGCGGGCGCGGACGGCGTCGTCACCATCGACATGGGCGAACCCCGCTTGCGCTGGGACGAGATCCCGCTCGCCGAGGAGTTCTACGACACGAGTTGCATCGAGCTTCAGGCCGGGCCCATCGATGCGCCGGTCCTCCATTCGCCGGGCGTGGTCAGCATGGGCAACCCGCATGCGATCTTCTTCGTCGACGACGTGGACGCGACCGGGCTCGACAGGATCGGGCCGATCTTGGAGCATCATCCGCTCTTTCCCGAGCGCGCCAATATCTCCGTCGCCCAAGTCTTGGACCCGGCCCATATCCGCCTTCGGACCTGGGAGCGTGGCGCGGGGCTCACGCGCGCCTGCGGCACCGCGGCCTGTGCCGCCGCCGTGGCGGCGGTCCGGCGCGGTTTGACCGGCCGGAAGGTGACGGTGTCGCTGCCGGGCGGCGATCTCGTAATCGAATGGCGCGAAAGTGACGGACATGTGCTGATGGCGGGCCCCTATGCGCTCGACTTCGAAGGCACGCTGCCGCCCGCGTTGCTGGACACCGAGGCGCAAGGTGTCTGACACGCTCGAACGTGTCTGACACAGTGGTTGAATTCTGTTAGAAGCCGCGACATGTCGGATCTGGACATCATAACCTTTGGCTGCAGGCTCAATAGTTACGAGTCGGAAGTCATGCGCGAGCACGCGAAC
>JARRPE010000046.1:0-9075 GCA_037383205.1 Methyloceanibacter sp. | reverse complement strand
GCGATGGGCCGAAGCCGCGAGGAGACGGCCTCCATCACCGCGGCTCTGGCGTCGAGCGCCTTCTCGCGCACATTCGACAGCGCCCGGTCCACGATGAGGATTGGGTTGTTCACCACGGTGCCCATCAGAATGAGGAAGCCGAGCATGGTGATCATGTCGAAGGGCTGCACCAGCGGATCGAGCCCAAAGCGCGGCAGGATCGCGCCGACCCAATTCATGAGCGCAAGACCCACGAGGCCGCCTGCGACGCCCAAGGGGATCGTCGTCATGATGAGGAGCGGATAGCCCCAATGGGTGAAGATGGCGACCAGCAGAAGATAGATGATCACGATCGCCACGAGATAGTTGCCCGAAAGCGCCTCGCGAGTCGCGTTGAGATCGTCTGATGCGCCCGAGATCGTCATTGTGACCTCGAAGGGCACTTCGCCCGCGCGTTTCAGGTGGTCGATGAGTTGCTCCTGAACTATGCCGACGCCCGTTTCGAGAGCGATATCGTCCGGTGGGATGATGTTGAGCGTCACGGTCCGGCGTCCGTCGATGCGGCGGATCGTGTTCGTGTCCACGGTTTCGCGGATCTCGGCCACCGAGGACAGCGGCACGATTGTTCCTTGCGGCGTGTAGACCGGCATTTGCGGAAGCATGTCGAGCGAGGTTCGCAAGGCGTCCTTGCTGTAGAAATAGATGTCGATTTTCTCGTCGCCCCGGAAAAACTCGCCGACATAGGCGCCGTCGGTCAGCGCCGCCACGGTGAAGCCGACATCGGCCGCCGTCATCCCCAGTTCGGCGGCGCGTTCCCATTTCGGGCGAACCTCGATCAGCGGCTGCGAGAGCGTGAGCGTCGACGGATCCGCCTGGATACGCGGATTGTCGAAGATTTCGCCCGCGCGCTCGTAGGCGGTCGCGGCTACGTCATAGACTTCCTCGAGGCTCGGCCCTGCGATATCGAGGCTGACGCTTCGTGTGCCGCCGTCATTGCTGGTGATGATGGACCCGCGCGAAACGAATGACTTCATCCCGGGATAGGTTCGGTACTTTTCGCCCACCGCCGCCATGAGCTTGGTGATGTCGGCCGGATCGACGGTCTCGGCGATGATACGAAGGCCGTCGGCCTCAACCACCAGGAAGAAGTACTTGACCGCCGGGACGTCCGTTTCGCCGCGATGGAAGCGCTCTGGGTCGTCCTCGACATAGGGCAACAGCCAGTCCTGCAGATCCTTGCCGATCTCCTCCATGGTTTCGAGGTTGTAGCCGGGAGGAGCGTTGAGGCGCGCGAACATCTTCGGCTCCTCGCCCTCGGGAAGATACTCGGCCGGCGGCGTCAGCAGCAGGATGATGGCGGCACTTGCGCCTGCGACGCCCAGGATGCAGAGCACGCGTCTCACCGCTGTGGCCATGAGCCAGCCGACACCCTTCACGATAGCGCCATCGGCCGCATCCACCGCCTTGTTGTCTTTCGGGGTTAAATCGAAATGGGCGGCGGCGGTCGGGACGACGGTGATCGCCACAACCATCGACGCGAGGATCGAGGCGGAAATCGCGATAGCGATATCCGAATAGAGCTGACCGGCTTCTTCGCGAATGAACACGATGGGCACGAAGACGAGTATGGTGGTCAGCGTGGAGGCGAGGATGGCCGGCCAAACCTTGCGCACGCCTTCGATCGCCCCTTTGAGACGCCCAAGGCCCCGCCGCCGCTCGAGATCGATGCTCTCCAGCACGACGATGGTGTTGTCGAGTGTCATGCCGATAGCGAAGGCGACACCGGCGAGCGAGATCACGTTGATGGTGCGTCCCGCCAGAAGCAATCCGATGAAGGCGGCGATGGTGCAGATCGGGATGCCGATAACGCCGATCACCGTGGCCTTGGCCGAACGGAGGAACAGGAACATCACCAACGTCGCCAAGACGGCGCCAATCGAGAGGTTCGTCCACACATTGCGGATCGATGACTGCACGTAGGTCACGTCATCCGCGGTTAGTTTCAGCTCCATGCCGGCCGGGATCAGCACGTCGCGGTTGATCTCCTCGACCTCCTTCATCACCGCCTCCTTAATGGCGATGACGTTCGAGCCGGCCTCGCGCCGTATCGAGAGGAAAATACCCGGCCGTTCGTTCACGAAGGCGCGGGTATAAATCTCGAAATGCCCGAGCTTGACCTCGGCCACGTCGTCCAGCCGGATGATGTTGTCGCCCCGCCGGGCGATGATCAGGTCTTTCAGGTCTTCGGGATCGTCGAACCGTCCAATCGTGCGCAGTAAGTACCGCCGTTTGCCGCTCTCGATCTCGCCACCCGATGTATCGCGATTGCGCTCAGCCACGGCCCGGCGCACATCGGTCAGGGAGATCTTGCGTTCGGCCAGCGCCGCAGGGTCGAATAGGATCTGGATCTGCTTTTCGGCGCCGCCCCATAGGCCGACATCCGATACGTCTTTCACGCTTTCCAGCCGAGCCCGCACCTGGTCGTCGATGAAGTCGCGCATCATCGCAAGGTCGAGATGGCGTGGGTTGCCGGGCAGGGGCGATATCCGGAAATACATGAACGAATTGGCGCTGAAGGAACTCGCGCGCACGCGCGGTTGGTCCACATCCTCCGGATAGGAGGGCACCTGACTCAGCGCGTTATTGATGCGGATGAGGGTTTCGTTGAGATCGATATTGTAGGGAAACTCCAACTCGATCCGCGCTTCACCGCTGGAAGAGCGCGAGATGATCCGCTCGAGGCTCGGGATCGAACGCAGGTACTCTTCCTGCTCGATCACGATTTCCTTCTCGATGTCTTGCGGGGTGGCGCCTGGCCAGCGCGTCTGCACCGTAACCGTCCGAACCTCGAGATCGGGGATCATCTGAACGGGGATGCGGAACGCCGCGACAATGCCCAGCACGCAGACGATGAGCGTCATCACCGTCACGAGAGTTCCGCGCTGGACAATCCGTTCGAGCATCGGGTGCCTTTCTCCCGCGCTAGGTCTTAGCTTGCCAGTTGGACGGCTTGCCCTTCGCGCAAGGACTCGTTGCCCCGCACGACCACGCGCTCACCCTCTTCGAGACCCGAAAGCACCTGTACCAGCCCATCGAAGGCAAGCCCGATTTCCACGCGCCGTTCGGTGACGCTCGTCTTGTCTCCGTCGTTCTTCACAACCCACACGGTGATGCGCCCGTCGGGATAGCGGATCAGCGCGTCACGGCTCACGACGACGTCGCGCGCGCCCGTATCGAGATCAATGAGAACGCGGGCGGACATGCCCGGCGTGATGGGGATGTTGTTACGCGTCGGCAGCACACGCAGTGTAAATGTCCGTGCATCCGGGTCGCTCACCGGGATCATCGCGCCGATCTTGGCGGGGATCTCTTCTCCAGGGAGCGTATCGACTTCGATCGCGACATCGGCCCCGTCTCTAAGCCGCGCGTAGTAGTCCTGAGGAACGGGAACGTCGACGCGGAAATTCTCCATGGCCACCAGTTCGAAGACGGCGGTGCCGGGCGTGACCCACTGTCCGACTTCGACCATCCGCTTCGAGATCACGCCGTCGAACGGCGCGCGCAGCTTGTGACGGTCGAGGATCACCGAGCGGCGCTTTTGTTCGGCGCGATGGCTCTTATGGGTCGCGGTGTCGATCTCGACCTCCGCCTGCCGCGCCTCGACTTCGTTTTGCGGACCGAATTTCCGCTGGGCAAGGCTCGCTGCGATGTCGAGGCGCCGCTTCGCATCCTTGACCTCTCCTGCAGCCTGGGCAGCCATCGCGGCCGCCTGCTCATAGGCGGCTTGCTCGAGTTCCGAGTCGAGTTCCAGCAGCATGTCGCCCTGTTTCACGTAGGCGCCGCTGTCGAAATGCACCTTGCTCACAAGGCCAGGTACCAATGTGGATATCTGTGAGGCATGGGGCGAGGAAATGCTCCCGGACAGTTCGAGCTTCCGGATCACGGGGGATTGCCGCACGGTCTCGGTCTCGACCGGCGGGACGGGCTGAGCCATAGCCGGGGTCAGACCTATCGCCGCCACGCATAGGGCGAGCATCGCGAGGCCGGCCTTGCTCACGTGGCCAGCATGAAGTCCCGTCTCGATCGTGATTTGGTGTTCGCGGTCCATGAACTCTCGGGTCGGTTTGGGGCGTCGCGGCCAATGTACGGCAGGACTCCCGGCGTCGAACATTACGTTACGGAAAGGTCGCTCCAGTCAGCCTGACGGCGGTCGGCGCGATTGTAGGGATTGCGGCCCGAACGGACTAGGTCGGTTTTGGCACAATAACTGGGATTTGAAGCCCCAGTGGCGCGCTGTGTCGCCCGTAGTCGGCCAGTAGAGTTAATGCGCCAAGGGTGGATCGCGGGGATGACTGCTTGCGGCGCCGCTTGCAGCCTAAGTGGCCAACAACTCCCGCAGGGCGTCGTCGATGAACTGCGTGTCGGCCTCGTTCTGCCCCGCCGCGCTCATGTGTCCCCAAATTGATGGTATCTCCAGAAGGCGCCCGTTCTGCAGATGCTGCAGTTCGTCCTCGCTGTCCGCGGTCCTGAAATACAAATCCGTCATACAGGGCATCAGGACCGTCTTCGCGGTGATCGACGCGAGCGCGGCCTCGAAATCCCCGTCGAAGCGGTCGTTGGCGCTGATGTCGTTGTGGATCCAGGTCCACGTCATGGCCATGATGTTGTTGGCGTCGCGCCCCTTGTAGAGCGCATCCCAGTAGCCGGTGATGTAGTCGTCGAAGGTCTCGAAGCCGAGGGCTCGATACCCTTTGGCACGGTACCAATCCTGCGAATAGGCCCAGCCCGCGTAAATGCGCCCGACCGCCCGGAGACCGCCGACGGGCGGATCGTCGTAGTGACCGTCTTTGTAACGGCCATCGGCCTCGATCGCCGCGCGCAGGCTTTCGAGGAACACGCGGTTGTGGTCCGTCGTTTTCGCCGTGCCGCAGATGCAGGCGAGACGCGGAACCATGTCCGAGTAAAGAGAGGCCCACTGAAAGGCTTGTTGCGCTCCCATGGACCAACCGACGGCCATCGCGAACCGCTCGATGCCGAGGACGTCCGCCACCAGCCGATGCTGATGCCGCACATTGTCGTAGATGGTGATGTCGGGAAAGCCGCCCCCGCCATGCGGGGCGGGCGCGTTGGTGGGCGACGACGAAACGCCGTTGCCGAACATGTTGGGCACGACGACGAAGTAGCGCTCGGGATCGAGCGCGTGGCCCGGTCCGATCATGAATTCGTTCTGTTCGTGCGTGCCCCCGAAGCGCGTCGGAAAAAGGATCGCGTTCGATCGATCCGCGTTCAGCGTGCCATAGGTCTTATAGACCAGCCGCGCGTCGGGAAGCGGCGCGCCCTCTTGCCGTTCTAGGTCGGCAACGAACTCGTGAATCTCACCGTTGGACACTGCGAACTCTAGAAAAACTTCAGGTAGCGGTCCCGCTCCCAGTCCGAGACGTGATTATGATAACTCGACCACTCGTCTCTTTTGAAGTCGATCCAGGCCTCATGCATGGCAGGGCCGAAAACCTGTTTCGTCAGCGGGTCGGCCTCGAACGCATCAACAGCCTCTTCCAGGGTCCGCGGCAGGAGCTTGACGCCGAGCGCGTCCAGCTCTTCCTGCGTCTTCTTGTACATGTTCTCACGATACGGCTCCCCCGGATCGATTTTCTCCCGGATGCCTTCGAGGCCCGCGGCCAGTGCGAGCGCGGCGCCGAGATAGGGGTTGCAGGAACTGTCCGCGGGCCGAAGCTCGACACGCCCGCCCGCGAGCGGGATGCGCAAGGAGTTCGTCCGGTTGTTGTTGCCGTAGCAGGCGAACACGGGCGCCCACGTAAACCCGGACATCGACCCTTGTTTGATCAGCCGCTTGTAGCTGTTGACCATGGGCGAACAGACCGCGCAGATCGCAGGCACATGGCGGAGCAGCCCGCCAAGGAAATAGTAGCCAAGCTCGGACAGCTTGTTGCCGCGGGCATCGCTCGGCGAAGCGAACAGATTGTCGCCGGTCTCGATATCGGCCAGCGACATAGTGAAATGGGCGCCGGAGCCGGCGCGGTCGCCAAGCGGTTTGGGCATGAAGGTCGCGAAGGCCCCGTGGCGCCGCGCGATGGAGTTTGCCATGAAGCGGAAGAAGACGTAGCGGTCCGCCATGGTCAGGGCGTCGGCAAAGTTGAAGTCGATTTCGAACTGGCCGATGCCGTCCTCATGGTCGAAGGAGTAGACGCCCCAGCCGAGGCCATTCATCGCGTCCACGAGCTCGGAGAGCCACGGAAGGTTGTCGAGAAGCCGCGTGGCGTCGTAGGCGGGCTTGTCGAGGTGAGGGAGGGGCGAGAGCGGTTCGTAGCCGCCGTCGTCCGTATCCTTCAGCACGAAGAACTCGGCTTCCATGCCGAACTTCATCACAAATCCCAGTTCCTCCGCAGCCTGAATTTGGCGCTTGAGGATATTGCGCGAGCAGGGCTCGAACGGCGCGCCCTCGCACCATAGATCGCTGGCGAACCAAGCGACGTCGGGCTGCCAGGGCAGGATCGTGCAGGAGGCGGCATCGGGATGCGCGGACACTTCCTCGTCGCTGACATCCTGCGGGACGCCGTCCAGGGCCGCGCCTGTGTACAGCTCCGAGCCCGTGAGCATTTGGGCGACATGATCGAGCGGAACGATTTTCGTCTTGGACACCCCATGCATGTCGGAAAAACTCGCCATCAGATATTTGACGCCCTTGTTGGCGAGGACTTGCTCCAGTTTTGCCGCGCTCTCTGGCATATGTTCGTCCATGGCAGTGTCCTCCGAGTCCTCGTTGGATCTTGGTTTTCTTGGCCCTCACGACGAACCCCGCCGACCCAAAAGGGGCCAACGGGGTCCGCCGCTTCGGTGGGCTAACTTAGTCTTTGCCTGCAATCTTCTTGAAGGCTTCGGTTTCGTGTTTCGCGGCCATGACAATCGTGCCGAAGCAAGCGATCGCCGCTAGAGCCAGGATCAGGTAGAGCACTCCCGGCATGTCCGCGAAGGTGAAGTAGGCGCCAGCCCCTTCCCAGGTTGTGATCGGACTACTGTCCATCGATTTTTCCTTTCGATCTTTGCGTTGCTAGCGGATCGGCTACTCAGCCGGCGCCAGGGTTGCACTCTTGTAACCAGCAGCTTCCGGGTAAGCCTTGGACGGGATTTCCGCCAAGTCGAGCCCGATCTCCTGCACCTCGTCCGGCACCCGCAAGACGCCAAGCGTCTTGAGAAGCAGCGAAACGAGATAGCCCGGGATGAAGCCGCACAGGATCATCACGATCACGCCGACGAACTGCCCCATGAAGGACGTCGCCGGAGCATCGCCCGGTCCAGGGTAACCGGCGGCGAAGATGCCGACGGCGAGAACCCCGAGAATGCCGGAGAAGCCGTGCACGGAAACCGCGCCAACGGAGTCGTCAATGCCCATTTTGACCAGGAAGTCGTTACCGGGCTTGATGATCACGCCGCCGACGATGCCGAGCAGGAAGGCCAAAGGCGGATACCAGAGGTCGAGACCCGCCGCGGCCACGAAGATGCCTGCCAGAGCACCGGACATCATCCAGAACGGATCGCGCGTGGTGATCCAGGCTCCGATGATGCCGCCCGAGAAGCACATCAGCGTGTTGAAGCCGTAGGCCGAAAGGGTCATCGGCTGACCGTAGATATTGGTCCACTGAGCGCCCGGATTGAGGATCGCACAGCCGCCGAGGAAGCCGAAGAAGCCCACGATGATGAACATCAGACCAATCAGCACCATCGGGATGTTGTGCGGCAGCAGGTCGTTTGCGGTTCCATCCGCATTGTACTTGCCGATGCGCGGCCCGAGATTGATCAAGACCCCAAGCGCGAAGAAACCGGCGACCACATGAATGAGGCCGGCGCAGCCGACATCATGGTAGCCGAACTTCGTCAGGAGCCAGCCGTCCGGATGCCAACCCCAAGATGCCGCGAGGATCCACGCTCCCGAACCCAGCACAATCGCCAAGATCACGAAGGCCGAAACGCGAATACGCTCGATCACCGCGCCGGAGAACACCGACGCCGTGGTAGCGGCGAACAGCACGAAGGCAGCCCAGAAGACGCCCGTCGCATTGTCTTGAAGGTTCGGCCCCATCTCTGCCGCCCACGGAAGACCCACATTGCCATCCGCGGAAGGAATGAGCCCGTTGGGGAAGGCGAGATAAATCCACCAACCGAAGAAGAAGAACGTGGGAACGATGAAGGCGAAGGCGAGCGCGACGCCCCCATCTCGTAGGCGAGAAAGCCTGCATGAATGCAGATCATGATCGCCGTACACCACCAATAGAATATTTCGACGTCTACCGTGCCGAGCATACCACTCGACTTGGTTAGTTCAGCTATTTGCTGTTCCATCAGCAACACCCCCTTCGAAGCAAATAGGCCTGTTTTTCCAGGCCGATTGCCGCCTTACGCAGCGATATTCCATTTCCGCGCAGGAAATAGAATTTACGAGCATTTACAGGAGCAAAGAGTGTGCCAGGAGCAAGAGAGCGCGCGAATCAACGGTTTACCCAAAGTGGGCCAAGATTGTCGTTTCGCGTGCTGATTTCGCAGGCAGCGAACTGCCTAAGGATTGACGCCTCGCGCAAGGATTAGAAGAACTTCAGGTAGCGGTCCCGTTCCCAGTCGGAAACGTGGTTGTGATAGGCGTCCCATTCGTCGCGCCGGAAGTCCGCATAAGCCTTGAACATATCCTCGCCCATGACCGCTTGTGAGAAAGGATCGGCCTCGAAGGCGTTGACCGCTTCTTCCAGCGTGCGCGGCAGGAGCTCGATGCCCAATTCTTTCAGCTCCTCCGGGGACTTGTTGTACATGTTCTCTGTGTGCGGCTCGCCGGGATCGAGATCCTCCCGGATTCCTTCGAGCCCCGCGCTCAGAACCATCGCCGCGCCGAGATAGGGGTTGTTCGCCGAGTCGGCCGCCCGCAATTCAACGCGTCCGCCGCCGAGCGGGATGCGCAAGGCGTTCGTTCTGTTGTTGTTGCCGTAGCACACGAAGACCGGCGCCCAGGTTGAGCCGGACATGGAGCCCTGCTTGATGAGGCGCTTGTAGCTGTTCACCGTCGGCGACACGACTGCACTGATTGCAGGC
>JARRPE010000045.1:1474-11926 GCA_037383205.1 Methyloceanibacter sp. | reverse complement strand
GGCGGCAGCACCGAGAACAGGGCTCCCGAGCCCGGGCTGATGCTCTCAACCGTGCCCTCGATCGCGTATCCGGGATACATGTCCAGCTTGATGGTCGCCGGTTGGCCCTGCCGGATGCGCGAGAGATCGGTTTCCTTGAAGTTGGCGTCCACCCACCAGGGGCCCGACTCCACGAGCGGGAACGCCGGAGTGCCGGCCGCCATGACCGCGCCGGGGCGGACGCGCACGTTGGAGACCCAGCCGTCGCCGGGCGAAAGGACATGGGTCTTTACGCGGTCCTCGGTCGCCTTGTCGAGCTGCGCGGCGGCGCCGCGGAGCTTCGCCGTCGGTACCGTGACGACCATGTTCTTGTCCTGCGCCTCGCTAAATGCCTGGTGCGCTGTCTGAAAGGCGGTTTTCGCTTTGCGGACTTTCTCGAGAGCATCCGCGACGGCGGGGCTGGGCGCCTTACCAGGCGAGGTGCCGTTGTCTCTCTGAACTTTCTCCGCCGCACGATAGGCGTCCAGCGCTCCGACGAGGGCTTGGCGCTTCGCCTCCATCTCGGCGGCCGCTGTCTTCAGGGGCTCGCCTTCGGTGCCGGCCGCGTCCGCGGCCGCGTCGAACTGGGCGAGGGCGCCGCGAAGGGCGGCGTCGTAGGGCGCGGGATCGATGTCGAACAAGGGATCGCCCTCTGACACCTTCTGGTCGTCTTCGACATAGACCTCAATCACCTGGCCGGCGACAAGCGGCGCGATCCGGACGATATCCGCGCCTGTATAGGCATTGTCGGTCGAGGGGTAGATCTCCGCGTAGCGCCAATAGCCGATGACGCCGACGACGGTGATCAAGAATAGGACGGCAAGCCCAATCCAGCGAAGTTTGGCGCTGCCGGTCTTCGAGGTGTTTTCGGCAACCTCGGAAGTATCCTGCGCCTTTCCGGAACGTTTTGCGGTCTCACTCACGTCTTACTCTACCTCGTTATGTGTAGCGGCCGACTAAATCCGGCCTCGTGTTGCGCCCGTTATTGGTCAGGAAGCAAGGCATATTCATGACGAGCCTTAAGCTGCCCGGCGGGGGGCCGCAAATGTCGCACAGGAATCTTCCGAGCCGCACGGCCTATGAGCCTCGAGGGCGGGGACAAACCGCCGCGAGGGGGGGTCCGATCGTGAACCGCTCCCCCTTTCGGAGCGCGGGCGGGCGGCGTAAGGTGGTCTTTGTCCGGGGGGAGCCCCTTTGCGGGGCTGAGAGTCCGCGTACCTTGCGGAGACCCTTAGAACCTGATCCGGCTTGTACCGGCGAAGGGACAGGAGATTTTGCGGTGAGCACATCGATTTTCCTGACGCGTCTCATGGGCCCCGTGATCCTGGCTGCCGCCGTGCTGTGCTTCTTTGGCTATTTTACATGAGATGAACATATGAACCGTCCCGACTCCATTCGTCATCGCCTCATCGAGTCCCCGGAAGTGACAACCGGTCCGCTGATCGGAAGCCGGAAAGTGCATTCGGCCCCGGAGGGCCACGGGCACATCCAGGTTCCCTTCCGCGAGATCGCCTTAAGCAATGGCGAGGCATTCAAAGTCTACGACCCTTCCGGACCGTATACGGACGATAACGTCAAGATCGATGTGAAGCGTGGGCTTGACCCCGTGCGAGCGGAATGGATTGCCGCCCGCGGCGGCGTCGAGTCCTACGAAGGCCGCGCCATCAAGCCCGAGGACAATGGTGGCGTGGGCGACAAACATCTCGCCGAGGCCTTCAAGGTGACCCGAGCACCGCTTCGCGGCTTGCCCGGCGCTCCCGTCACCCAGTTGGAACTTGCCCGTGCGGGCATCGTCACGGACGAGATGGTCTATATCGCCCATCGCGAGAATATCGGCCGGCACCAAGCCGCCGCGGAAGCGCAAGCGCGGCTCGACGACGGCGAGAGTTTCGGCGCCGCCGTGCCGGAATTCGTCACGCCCAACTTCGTGCGCGAAGAGGTAGCGCGGGGGCGGGCGATCATCCCCGCCAACATCAATCACCCGGAATCCGAGCCGATGATCATCGGACGCAACTTCCTCACCAAGATAAACGCCAACATCGGTAACTCCGCCGTGACGTCGTCGGTAGAGGAAGAAGTGGAGAAGATGGTGTGGGCTATCCGGTGGGGCGCCGACACGGTATTCGCCGGTCCCCATCGGTACCGTGCCGATCTATCAGGCGCTGGAGAAGGTGGACGGCGATCCCGTGAAGCTCGACTGGGATGTCTACAAAGACACGCTGATCGAGCAATGCGAGCAGGGGGTCGACTACTTCACCATCCATGCGGGCGTGCGGCTCCGCTACATCCATCTGACGGCGGACCGTGTCACCGGCATCGTCTCACGTGGCGGCTCGATCATGGCCAAGTGGTGTCTTGCGCATCATAAGGAGAGCTTCCTTTATGAGCGCTTCGAGGACATCTGCGAGATTATGCGCAAATACGACGTGTCCTTCAGCCTCGGCGATGGGCTTCGTCCGGGCTCCATTGCGGACGCCAACGACCGTGCGCAGTTTGCCGAACTCGAGACGCTCGGTGAGCTGACGAAAATTGCCTGGGACAAAGGCTGCCAGGTCATGATCGAAGGGCCGGGGCATGTGCCCATGCACAAGATCAAGGTGAACGTTGAGAAGCAGCTGCGCGAATGCGGCGAGGCGCCGTTCTACACGCTTGGGCCCCTGGTCACCGACATCGCGCCGGCCTACGACCACATCACGTCTGCGATCGGCGCAGGGATGATCGGCTGGTTCGGCACGGCCATGCTGTGCTACGTGACGCCTAAGGAGCATCTGGGCCTGCCCGACCGCAACGACGTGAAGGACGGCGTGATGGCCTACAAGATCGCCGCTCATGCCGCCGACCTCGCCAAGGGCCACCCGGCGGCGCAGGCGCGCGACGACGAGATCTCAAAGGCGCGCTTCGAGTTCCGCTGGGAAGATCAGTTCAATCTCTCGCTCGATCCCGACACGGCGCGGCAATTCCACGACGCGACCCTGCCGAAAGAGGCGCACAAGCTCGCGCATTTCTGCTCGATGTGCGGGCCGAAATTCTGCTCCATGGAGATCACACAGCAGGTGCGCGACTACGCCGCCAAGCTCAATGACAAGGGCATGCTCTCGAGCAGCGAAGCGGTAGAGCAGGCCCGCAAAGAGGGCATGGACGAGATGAGCGAGAAATTCCGCGAGATGGGCTCCGAAGTCTATGTCGAGGACGAGTAGGCGCCGCGAGGAAACGGGCGATCTCGACGTACCGACGGTGCGCGTGCCGCGCGTCGCCGCAGGCGCCGTCTCGACGGGGGCGGTCGCGACAGGCTCGGTGGCGCTCGGCGCATTCGCCATTGGCGCGCTGGCCATTGGTGCTCTGGCCATCGGCGCGCTCGCCATCGGCCGTCTGAAGATCCGAAAAGCGCAAGCAGACAAGCTCAAGCTCGGCGAAGTCGAGATCGACGAGCTCACGGTCCGTCGCCTCCGCGTGCTGGAGCCCGAGGAGTGATCTCACCCGTCTGCGTGGACTGGGCGATCTCTCCACAGCACTCAGTTTCACGCCGCCACTCCGTTTGAAAACAGCATCGTCATGTATGCTGCATACAACGCTATCATTAGAAAGCCCCAGAGACGGCCGATTGACTTCGAAACAACCAACAGTGTCAGCAACAGAAGCGCGACCCCCAGCATGACGGGCGTGTCGATCTCGCGAAACCGCGAGCTGACTGCGATCGGCTGGATCACAGCTGTGACGCCTAGAATCGCCAGGATGTTGAAGATGTTCGAACCAATCACGTTGCCCAAGACAACGTCGGGATGGCGCCGGATCGCGGCGACAACTGCTGTAGCCAACTCCGGAAGTGAGGTGCCGATGGCGACGAGCGACAAGCCGATGACGGCGTCCGGCACTCCGAAGACCCGTGCTATATTCACCCCTCCCTCGACGAGCAGGTCTGCTCCGAATACCAGAGCAACGATACCGCCCAATGCGAGAACAGGCGCGAGCCACCGGCGCGGCAGAGGAATGTCCTCGAACTCCTCGGTTGCATGCTGAAACGTTTTGGCTTTGGGGTCCTTCTTCTCTAGCCAGTAGCTCGCAAAGAGGTAACCCGCCAGTGCCACCAGCATCGCGATGCCTTCGAGCTTGGTGATGACCTCTCCCTGCACAAGAACCAGAGCAGCAAGAGAGACGAGCGCTGCCACCAGCGCCTCGCGGACAGCTGTTCGTTCCCAGCCGAGGATTGGCGTGATGACTGACGCCAAGCCCACGATCAGCAGTACGTTGGCGATATTCGACCCAACCGCGTTGCCAAGCGCGATCTCCGGGGCGCCGCCAAGGGCCGCTTTCACCGACACGAGCAGTTCCGGCGTCGAGGTGCCGAAGCCCACAATGACAAGCCCGATCAGGAGCTTCGAGATACCCAAACGCTCGGCGAGCGTAACAGAGCCTCGCACGAGCCCCTCGCCGCCGAGGAAAAGAAGGATGAGGCCGGCGGCCACGAGGAGGATATCATGTAGCATGCTCGGTCCTGGAATTCGAAAGGTTTAGCCAGCGCGGCGCGGTCGACATCAGTATTTTTGGATTTGGCATGACGTTGACAAGAGAGGAACGGGTAGCAGCGGCGTTTTTGGGGGTCGGCGGGTCTTGAAGGAGGGCAGGGCGTGCTTACCTTGGGAAAGGACCAAGAAGTCAGGACCTTGGGTATTTCGGATTTATTGTTTTGACCAAAGTCAGAGATAAGGCGCCGATGTCTACCAGGCAGAAGGTTTTGGCTCCGGTGCCCGCGGGCGCGCCGCTTCCCGGCAATGCGCTGTTGCAATCCCTACCTGCGCACGAGCTTGCGTGTCTGTTGCCGCTACTCGAACGTGTGCCGCTCGCACCCCGCCGGGTGCTGCAGCATGCGGGTCTTCCCATCGAGCATCTGTTCTTTATCCAGGAGGGCCTCGTCTCCGTGCTCGCCAAGGTGGACGGGCGCAGCGCCGCGGAGGTCTTGCTGATGGGGCGCGAAGGCGCGGTCGGGGCCACCGTCATGCTCGGCGGCGAGACATCCGATCTCACCTATTTCGTTCAGATCGGCGGGAGTGCTTTGAGATTGCGTCTCGAGGATCTCAATCGCGTGGCACGCGACTTGCCGAACCTTTTCGACGGGCTGAAAGGTTACTTGCACGTCTGCCTGATGCAGAGCTCTCAAAGCGCGGCGTGCGGTCTGCGTCACGCGGTGGTGCCACGTCTCGCACGCTGGCTGCTGGATGCCCATGACCGTAGCGGGCTCGAACGGCTGCCGGTAACGCACGATATGTTGGCGCGGAGCCTTGGCGTTCACCGTCCGACGGTCTCCGGCGCGGTCAAGGATTTGGAGATGGCCGGCATCTGCGCGAAAGATAGAGGGATCGTCCACATTGTCGACAGGTCGAGACTGGAGCGCCTCTCCTGTCACTGCTACCGTTTCTTGCGCGCCCAGGCAGACAAGTGGCACTGGTCGAAAATGAAGCGGAAGATGGTGGTTGCGATTTCTTCCTTCGTGGCGGCGCTCGAGGCCGAGCTTCTCGCGAGCTAATGCGTGGCGCCCGTGGGGAGAGTCACCAGGGCGCCACGCCAAATTAGCGTCGTTAGCCTACGACGACGCCTTCACATTTTTCGTCCTTGATCTCCGCCAGTGCCGCTTTTGCATCGTCCATGGTGGCGTAGCCATCTGTATTCGCGATGGCCGTCTTGCCGGCGCTCAGTTCCGTCCCCGGAATATCGAGGATGACAGAGCACATGCCGACCGTGTCGATGGTGACGAAATACTTCTCGTCAGCCGCCGAAGCTGTTGCCGTCATGCCGATGGCGAGAAGGCCGATAGCCAGAACACTGGTGCCAAACACACGAGTCGCCACAGATTTCTTCATGCTTCGCATTTCCTCCAATTGATTGAACGGAGCTCAAACGAGCCTGCGTGATGCATGTAGGCGCTCGCTTCAGGGGGCAAAGGCAGGCCATAACGTAAGTCCGTATTCTAGATGACGGAGTTTGGTTGCGGCCTAATCGGGCGTTCATCTAGTCCGTAGGGGCCATAGCGACAGAGGATCGCGTGCATGTGCCTCAGCGCCACGCCGGAAGGTCCGTTATCGCGGCTCAACGCGCCGGCGCACGAAGGGCGCGGCGAAGTTAAGCAGATAGGCCAGCATGGCGTAGTTCGCCGAGACGAGGCTGATCAGCATCGACAGGAGTGCCGAGGCGATCAGGAGGCCGAACTCGACGCGGCCGTCGCTCGCGTCTTCGCGGCCGCTGTCGCGTTTCGCGGCGCGCGAGATCAGGATGCCGGTGACGGCCAGGAGGATCATGTTGGCGCTGTAGAGTCAGACGGCGCCGGCTACGTCGTAGCGGCTCACAGCCAGCATCGAGAAGGGCAGCACGGTCACCCACAGGAGATGGAACAACGTCACCCGCACGTAGGCCGCGCTTGCCATCGCCGGCTCGTAAGTCTTTTGCGCCCGGCCGGTCCAGAAGGCGACGAGCACGAGAAAAGTGATGAGATAGGCGACGAACGTGTCCGACAGGCCTGCGAGCCCTTGCAGGAAGGCCTGTGTCGTCTTCGGGTGGAAGTCGTCGGGCAACTCGATATTGATCACGAGCAGCGTCATCGCGAATGCGAACACCGCGTCGGTGAGCGCATCGAGCCGGCTCGTGGGAACGAAACCGGTTGCTTGCCTCGGTCTGTCCTCCGGTGTCACATTGGGCTTGATCGCATTCGAAACGGGAGCCTCCCCTCTGGCCGCCGCGCGGGATGCGGCGTGAGTCATCCTCGGGCCGAAGCTCCGATTCGGTGAACCGTTGCGGTGCGGCAGTCGCGGTTTCTTGCGGCTCTTCGACGGGGCCTTGTTTCGAGTCCGTATCAAGGCAACACTTCTCAATACGCCGTGGGACACAATCCGATCCGGATTAGGGATTTCCGGCGGTTCCGGCGATGCGAGAGTTCGCGTCGCTCCTTCCAGAAGTTTTCGTGCTGCGGACCTATGCGGTACACTGATCGAACGCGAGGGTGGCAGAATGCGCGCAATAATCATTGAAAAGGCAGACGGCGGAACGGCAGCCCGGCTCGGAGATTTCCCTGACGGCGACCTCATGAACGGGGACGTCACCGTCCGCGTGACGCATTCCACCATCAACTACAAAGACGGCTTGGCGATTACCGGCAAGGTGCCTGTGGTGCGGCGTTTTCCCATGATCGGCGGGATAGATTTCTCCGGCATCGTGGAAAATTCCGGCCATCCGGACTTCGAATCCGGCGATGAGGTCGTCTTGAATGGTTGGGGGCTCGGCGAGACCCACCTTGGTGGTTACGCCGAGTTGGCGCGGGTAAACGGTGACTGGCTTGTGCCGTTGCCTGAAGGCCTTTCACGGGCTCAAGCCATGGCCATCGGCACCGCCGGCTATACGGCGATGCTGTGCGTGCTCGCTCTCGAACGGCACGGCATGACACCAGATCAAGGCGATGCTCTTGTCACGGGTGCCGCGGGTGGTGTCGGCTCGGTAGCGATTTCTCTCTTGGCAGGAGTCGGTTGGCGCGTGATCGCTTCCACGGGACGCGCCGAGGAAGCCAACTACCTCATTTCGCTGGGCGCCAACGAGATCATGGATCGCGCCGAGCTCGACGGACGCGCGCGGCCGCTTGGCAAAGAGCGTTGGGCCGTTGGCGTCGACGCTGTGGGGTCGACGACGCTCGCCAATGCGCTGGCCATGACGCGCTATGGCGGCGCGATCGCCGCTTGCGGTCTCGCGGGGGGAATGGACCTGCCGGCCACGGTCATGCCGTTCATCTTGCGGGGCGTGTCGCTGCTCGGCATCGACTCCGTTTATGCGCCCAAGGAAAGACGGGTCGAAGCCTGGACTCGTCTGGCAAAGGACCTCGACCTCGGCAAGCTCGCGACGATGACGCGAACAATAGCTTTTGATGAGGTTATTCCGGCGGCGCACGATATCCTGGCAGGTAAGATCCGCGGCCGACTGGTCGTCGAGATTTGATCGGGGCCCTGACGAATGAGGCGCCGGCAGCTGGTGAGGAAACACAGATGAGCGATCTGAAAGTGACCTATTTCGATTTTCACGGGGGAAGGGGCGAGCCCGCGCGTCTCGCGCTCTTCATGGGCGGCGTTCCCTTCGAGGACGACAGGATTGCGATGGCGGACTGGCCGGATCGGAAAGCCGATACGCCCTTCGGCTCGGTGCCGGTGCTCGTGGCCGACGGCAAGACTTTGACCCAGTCGAATGCCATCAATCGCTATGTGGGCAAGCTGACGGGACTGTATCCGTCGGACTTCTGGCAGGCGGCGCTATGCGACGAGACGATGGATGCGGTGGAGGATGTCGTGTCCGCGATCGTGCCGACAATGTTCATGCCGGACGACGAGAAGAAGGCGCGGCGTGAGGAACTCGCCGAGGGCATGATTCCCCTTTATCTGAAACGGTTGAACCAGAATCTGGCCGATCATGGCGGGCGATACTTCGCCGACGATCGCCTCACCATCGCCGACCTCAAGGTCGCGATGCTGACACGCCAACTGACCTCGGGCATTCTAGATCATATCCCGACTGATCTCGTCGAGCGTATCGCCCCCGAACTCGTCCACCATTTTCAGCGGGTCATGAGAGACCCTTCGATCAAGTCCTACTACGCGAAGAAGGGCGTCGAGGTTTGACCGCCAACGGCTAGGCAGCCGCCTGTTGGTGCAGGTATTTTGACACGCAACGCACATGGCGATGGTCCGTGCCGCAACAGCCGCCGACCACGCGCAAACCTGGCAAACGCTTCGCGAGGTCCAGGTGGAGCGCGCCGAACTCTTCAGGGTCGCCATCGTCCAGGGTCTCCGCCTGGTCCAGTTCGGCATGGCTCATGCGCGATGCGTTCGCACGCACGCCGCCGATGCGGCCCACCCAGTCCGCACCGGTCTTGATCGTCTCGGAAAAATGATCCGGATGGGCGCAGTTCACCATGTAGTAGAGCGGGCCGTTGCCAGTTGCGGTATCGACCGTGGCGATAGCTTCTCTTAGCGGTTCGCCCGTGGGCAGGCGTCCGTCGGTCTCCAGCGTGAAGGATATGACCGCCGGCAGCCCGAACTCCGCGGCGGCTTGGGTGACGCCGATCGCCTCGCCCGTGTTGGTCATCGTGACGGCCGAGACCATGTCGACGCCTGCAGTTGCCAGACAATCGATCTGCGCCCGGTGCAGGTCGCGGGCCGCTTCCGGCGACAGCCGCTGATCGACGGCATAACCATCGCCGGCCGGGCCGACGACGCCGTTGAGCAAGATCGGCGCGACGCGGGACTTCCATGAGGTGCGGATACTCTCAGCAAAGGAGACGGCGTCGGCGGTCAGCCGCAGCAGATCGGTCTCGGATTTGCCGAGGGCCGGCGCCCAGCGCGTGCAGCCGCGCCACGTGTTCGTGTCGAGCACGAAGCCTGTGTCGGCGCGTTCGGCCATCGACAAGAACTCATCGAAATAGCTACGCATCGCGGCGCGCGCGGCTTCGTCGTCCATCAGGACAATGGCCGCGAACTCCGGTGCCTCGAAGCCTTTCTGGAAGAACAACCAAGTCTCGAAGCCGCCGTCTGTCAGGAAGGGCCGGTCGGTCTCCAGCAGCGCCTGAACATCGCGCATCATCTCTCTCCTCGTATTAGGCAAGCTGAAACCTGGTATGTACGCGACAGTGACGGCGGAACAAGCCGACTCGCGGTACAGCGTGAGGGCTGATTTTTTGGCCGCAATTTCAACAAGCTGCGGGTTCGTTGAAGGAACTGGCGCCACGGAGAGACGGAAAAACCGTACCGGTGGTACTGTACCTTGAGTCAGGTTTTGGAAAGGACGGGACGTGGCGCGAGGGGAAGACACACGAAAGAAGATCCTGGATGTCGCGCAGGATGCCGTCCTGACGAAGGGGTTCGACGCCACATCGATCGACGAGATCGTGGCGAATGCGCAACTCACGAAGAGCGGCTTCTTCTATCACTTCCGGGACAAGAACGCGCTGGCGCACGCCTTGATCGAGCGCCATATCCAGGTCGAGGATCAGCTCTTCGACGAGGTGTTCGGGCGCGCGAAGGACCTCGCCGACGATCCGTTACAGGTTGCCCTGATCGCGCTCAAACTGTTGGCCGAGCTCATCGAGGATATGCCGAACGGGCATCCTGGATGCATCGTGGCGACGGCTGTCTACCAAGACCGGCTCTTCAACCCCGACGTCCGCGAAGCGAACCGCCGCGCGGTCCTCGGATGGCGCAGCCGGTTCCGGGCGATGTTCGACGCGATCGTCGAGGTCTATCCGGCCAATGACGCGGTCGACCTGGACGACCTCGCCGACATGGTCAGCTCCGTGATCGAGGGGGGAATCGTCATGGCCCGCGCCGTGTCCGAGCCGTCGATCACGGCGCGGCAAATCATGCTGCTGCGGTCTTACGTGAGACTGTTGTTCTCGCCGCAGCTCAAGTAGTA
>JARRPE010000045.1:0-1467 GCA_037383205.1 Methyloceanibacter sp. | reverse complement strand
CGGTCCAGGCGCGGCATTGCCCAGACCAGGAGGCCCACCACGAAGAGAAACCCGAGAAAGCCGCCGAGATAGACGTTCATGCTGCCGCCGGGCGCGATGAAACCGGACCGGCCGAACACGATGATGGTCTCGATGGCTTGCTCAATGCCGAAGACCGCGCTGAGCCAGGCGAGCCAGCGGGGCACAACCGGATCCGCCCCGAGGGCGAGCGCGGCAACCGGTGCGGCCATCGCAACCATGGAGCTGTTGACGACCGGCCCCCAAAACTGGGTGATGTCGAGCAACACTCGCGCGGTACCCGGATCGAGGTCTTGCGGATGAAAGGCAAGACCAGCCCAGAACCAGGCTTGCACCTGCGCGCCGTTCTCGGAGAACCAAGCGACGATTTCCCGCCCGCTGGTCTCAACGCCCGGATGGCCGCGATGCAACGCGACGAAACTCACGACATAGAGCGCGCCTGTCGCCATCGTCGTCACGAGCAAGATGCGGGATGGTTTCATCGAGTTTGCGCCCCCTCAGTTGCCCGCGAGTATGATCCGGCCCCTTGTCAGCCGGAAGAACGTTTCCGTTCTCTACGGTCGGGTGCCGGGGACCAAGCGCCGGAGGCTAGCGCAACACACCGTGCGGAAGGGCGGACATCATGGGGCAGCCGAGGGTCTTTCGGAACGCGTCGATGAGGTCCTGGCGGTTGTCGGCGGTGATGTAGTAGCCGCCGGTTTCCTCGGCGAGACACTTGGTGTCGAGATAGCTCTGCGCGCCGGTCCAGCGGAAACTTCTGAGCTGATAGCCGATGACGTGAACCGTAATGTGCTCGCCTTTCTGCTTGAGCAGCTTGCCGAGTTCGCAGGGGTCGCCGCCACACGTCTCCTCGCCATCGGTGAGCAGCACGATCGTTCCCGGCGCCGATACATGTTCGAAAATCCTCGCAGCCGTGACCACCGCATTGACGAGCGGCGTCTTTCCGGCCGGATTGATCGCGTTCACCACCCGCAATATGCGCTGGCTGGCCTTCGGTTCGGGCGGAAAGTTCAGACGCACATTGCAGTGCTGGTAGGGGCCGGGGCCGTAGGTAATCAGGCCCACCCGCCGAAACCGTGTGACGTCGGGAAGGACCTGCGCCAGCGCCGCGCGGACCTCACCGATGCGGGACTTGTCGCTGAACAGGCCTTGGACTGTGTTGCCGGCCATGGAGCCCGACGCATCGAAGACGATCATCGCGTCTTCGGTGCAGTAGGGACGGTCTTGGTCGTCAAACGGCACCTCTTGTGCCGACGACGGTCGGATTGTTGCCGTAGCCGCGATAGCGAGCGATGCGAGCAGCACGAGGGCCGCGTGGCGCAGATGTCGTGACGGCATGGTTGTTCCGCATCTCCGGTTTGGCTGCGCCATTATAGCAGAGGTGCGGTTGGGCGGCACGAGCAAGGCGCCGATCACGGAAACCTGATCTCGCAGCGCCCGACCCGACAT
>JARRPE010000044.1:1413-9776 GCA_037383205.1 Methyloceanibacter sp. | reverse complement strand
ACAATGCGTTCACTGGCAAGGTCGACCGGCGGCGGCGCGCCGTCCAGCCGATCTGCCATAACGGACATATAGATCGATTGGCCGAGATGGCCAGTCTCCAGGCCAAGGAGGAGGATCACATCCTCGTCAGCCTTCAGCGCCATATCTGCCATCTCGGCGATATTCGCGATCAGTCCGACGCCGCCCACGGCGGGCGTCGGCGGAATCGCGACGCCGTTGGTCTCGTTGGAGAGCGACACGTTCCCCGAGACGACGGGGAAATGGAAAACCTTGCAGGCCTCGGCCATGCCTTCGATCGCACCGACGAACTCGCCCATGATCTCGGGCCGCTCCGGATTGCCGAAGTTCAGACAGTCGGTAATGGCCAGCGGCTTGGCGCCCGTCGCCGTCAGGTTGCGCCAGCATTCGGCGACCGCCTGCTTGCCGCCATCGTAGGGGTCGGCGGCGCAGTAGCGCGGGGTCACGTCGCAAGAGACCGCAAGGCCCTTGTTGGGCCCATGCACGCGGACGACGCCCGCGTCGCCGCCGGGACGCTGCAGCGTGTCCGCCATGACCATGTGGTCGTATTGCTCGTAGATCCAGCGCCGTGAGCACAGATGCGGCGAGCCGATAAGGCGCTCCAGCGCGCTCAGGATGCTGGGGGGCGCCGTCACGTCCTCAGGCGCGATCGTCGGCAGCTTGTCGCGTTTCTCGTAAGGGCGCTCGTAAATGGGCGCTGCGTGCGCCAGCGCGGGGAGGGGAATATCGGCTTCCACCACGCCGTTGTGGCGCGCCACGAAATGGCCCGTGTCGGTCGTCTTGCCGATAACGGCGAAGTCGAGCTCCCACTTCTTGAAGATGCGTTCCGCCACCGGCTCGGATCCCGGCTTCAGCACCATCAGCATGCGTTCCTGGCTCTCCGACAGCAACATCTCGTAGGCGGTCATGCCCTCTTCGCGCATGGGCACGAGATCAAGATCCAGATCGATGCCAACGCCGCCCTTGTCCGCCATCTCGACGGACGACGAGGTCAGGCCCGCCGCGCCCATGTCCTGGATGGCGATGATCACATCCTCGTTCATCAACTCCAGGCAGGCTTCGAGCAGCAGCTTCTCGGTGAAGGGGTCGCCGACCTGCACGGTCGGGCGCTTTTCTTCGGAACTCTCGTCGAACTCCGCCGAGGCCATGGTGGCGCCGTGGATGCCGTCCCGTCCCGTCTTGGAGCCCACATAGACGACGGGAAGCCCGACGCCTTTCGCGGCGGACTTGAAGATGCGGTTCGCATCGACAAGGCCGACGCACATGGCGTTGACCAGGAGGTTGTCGTTGTAGCGAGGATCGAAATTGGTCTCGCCGCCGATCGTCGGCACGCCCATGCAATTGCCGTAGTCGCCTATGCCGGACACGACGCCGGAAACCAGGTGCCGCGTCTTGGGATGGCTCGGGCTGCCGAACCGCAGCGCGTTCATGTTGGCGACGGGGCGCGCGCCCATGGTGAACACATCGCGCATGATGCCGCCGACACCCGTGGCCGCGCCCTGGTAAGGCTCGATATAGGAGGGGTGGTTGTGGCTCTCCATCTTGAACACCGCGGCCTGACCGTCGCCGAGGCTGACCACGCCCGCGTTCTCACCGGGCCCTTGGATCACTTGCGGGCCCGACGTGGGCAGCTTCTTCAGCCAGACGCGCGAGGACTTGTAGGAGCAGTGCTCCGACCACATGACGGAGAACACGCCGAGCTCCGTCAGCGTGGGTTCCCGCCCCAGCTCTTCGAGAAGCCGCGCATATTCGTCCGGGCTGATGCCATGTTCGGCAACAAGCTCCTCGGAGAGTCCCGGCGTCTCGGCCGCTACGTCCGCCGCGCCGGTCAATGGAGAGCCTCCACAAGCGAGGAAAACATCTTGGCGCCGTCCGTGCCTGATTGGACCGGATCGATCAACCGTTCCGGATGGGGCATCATGCCGAGCACGTTGCCCTTGTCGTTGTAGATGCCGGCGATATTGCCGGTCGAGCCGTTGGGGTTCGCCGCCTCGGTGATGGCGCCGTCCTCTTCGCAGTAGCGGAAGGCGATGCGGCCTTCGTTCTCTAGCAGATACAGCGTGCTCGGGTCGGCAAAATAGCAACCGTCCTTATGGGCGATCGGGATGCGCACCACGTCGTCCTTCTTGTAGTGGCCGGCAAACGCGGTGTCGTCGCGTTCGACGCGCAGTAGCACGTCTTTGCAGATGAATCGCAGTGTCGCGTTGCGCATCAGGATCCCCGGAAGCAGTCCCGCCTCGGTGAGGACCTGGAAGCCGTTGCAGATGCCGAGCACCGGCGTGCCGGCCTCGGCCCGGCGCACGACCTCACGCATGATCGGCGAGTGCGCCGCCATGGCGCCGGAGCGCAAATAGTCGCCATAGGAGAAGCCGCCGGGGAGCAGGATCAGATCGCTCTGGGGCAGCTCGGAGTCGCCGTGCCACACCATCTTGGGCGCCGAACCCATGGCTTGCTGCAAAGCGACAGCCGCATCGCGGTCGCAGTTCGATCCCGGAAAAACGATAACACTGGCTTTCATGAGTCTCGAAGGGCCTCGCGTCTCGTGGCGAAGGGGGTCGTTGCGCGCGAGGCGCGCCGGTTACGCCGCGTCGAGCTCATAGGCATAGTTCTCGATAATGGTGTTGGCCAGGAGCTGCTTGCACATCCGCTCGACTTCTTCGCGAGCGCGGGCCGGATCGCTCTCGGCGACCTCGACCTCGATGAACTTTCCCTGCCGGACGCCCTCGACGCCGCCGAAGCCCAAGGCATGCAATGCACCCTCGATGGCTTTGCCTTGCGGATCGAGCACGCCGGGTTTGAGCGTGATGGTGATGCGTGCCTTCATGGCTTCCTTCTCAAGTCTTCGGGCTTGTTCTCGCGGCGCCTATTTGGATTGCACCAGGACGGGGCCGCTGCGGCCGGGCGTCGGGTTCTCGGTGTGAAGCCCGAGCCGGCGTGCGACCTCCTGATACGCCTCGACCAGACCGCCCATGTCGCGGCGGAAGCGATCCTTATCCAGCTTGTCCAGGGTGTCGATGTCCCAAAGGCGGCAGCAGTCCGGCGAGATCTCGTCGGCCAGCACCACGCGCATCTGGTCGCCCTCCCACAGACGGCCGAACTCAACCTTGAAGTCGACGAGGCGGATGCCGACGCCGAGGAACAGGCCGGTCAGAAAGTCGTTGATGCGGAGCGCGAGCGCCATGATGTCGTCGAGCTCCGGCGGCGACGCCCAGCCAAATGCGGTGATGTGCTCTTCAGAGACCATCGGGTCGTCCAGCTCGTCGGCCTTGTAATAGAACTCGACGATCGAGCGGGGCAGGGTGGTGCCTTCCTCTAGGCCCAAGCGCTTCGACAGCGAGCCCGCCGCGACATTGCGGATCACCACTTCGAGCGGAATGATCTCCACCTCGCGAATGAGCTGCTCGCGCATGTTGAGACGCTTGATGAAATGGGTCGGCACGCCGATCTCGTTCAGCCGCTCGAAGATATACTCCGAGATCCGGTTGTTGAGGACGCCCTTGCCCTCGATGCGGTCGTGCTTCTTGTTGTTGAAGGCGGTGGCGTCGTCCTTGAAATGCTGGACGAGCGTGCCGGGCTCCGGCCCTTCGTAAAGAATCTTGGCCTTGCCTTCGTAAACGCGCCGGCGACGGTTCATATTCTTGTCCTCATTGAGCTGTTCACGACTGTCAAACGCCGAACGCGCGCAAAACGGGATAACCCCAATGCCGCGCGCCACGTCTCAAATCGCCATCGCTGGAATCGATATAGAAGTCTCGGATCGAGACTAGCCTATGGGGCGAGGGGGTACAACGGGCCCCGCAGCGGCGCAATGGCTTTTGGCGCCGCGCGGGATTTGTTGATTTGCTGGTTTATCTTGGGTATCACCCGCCCTTGAAAGCCGGGTTTTCCCCTACAATTTTCAAGACGGCGCCCTGCGTTTGGTGGGGCTTTGGAGGCAGCGCCGATGACGAGCTTTGACGATCGCGAAAAGAGTTACGAGAGGAAATTCGCTCTCGACGAGGAGTTGCAGTTCAAGGCCACGGCCCGCCGGAACAAGCTCTTGGGCCTATGGGCCGCTGAAAAGATGGGGCTTTCGGGGGACGAGGCCCAGGCCTACGCCCGCGAGGTCGTAAAGGCGGACCTTGAGGAACCGGGCGAGGAGGACGTGTTCCGCAAGATCCGGGACGATTTCGACGCCAAGGACGTCGAGCAGTCCGACCACCAGATTCGCCGCGCCATGGCGGACTTCTTGGTCGAGGCGGTGCGTCAGATCGAAGCCGAAGCCAAAGCGTAAGGCTTTCTGTTTCCGGCCGGGCCCTCGAGGCCCGGTGGGGACCCCGCATTGGGGCCTATGGAGGGACCGATGGCCAGGGACCTGTTTCGCAGCGCGGCCAAGAAGCGTCAGACGCTCTTCAACGCCTGGCTGATGATGAACAACCCGCTCGCCGTCGAGTTGATTGGCGACGCGGGCTGGGACTGCGTCACCATCGATCAGCAGCACGGCGCCGGCGGCAACGAGACGATGCTCTCGTGCCTCACGGCGGCCAAGGCGGCGGGGCTTCCCGCGATTGTTCGGGTCGCCAACAACGATCCCGGCCTCGTCGGCCGGGCCCTGGACGCAGGCGCCCAAGGGGTCATGTGTCCGCTCATCGAGACCGTGGCCGAGGCGGAGAGCTTCGTGCAGGCCGTGAAGTACCCGCCGCGCGGCAATCGCAGCTGGGGTCCGTACCGGGCCAAAATCGGCGCGTCGGGCGATTATTTCAAAACCGCCAACCGCTTCACAATTGCCTGCCCGCAGATCGAAACCAAAGGGGCGCTTGGCGACCTCGACGCGATCCTCGGCCTCAAGGGCCTGGACATGGTCTGTTTCGGCCCCAACGACCTTTCCGTGGCATTGACGGGCAGTATCGATATCTGGGCAAAGGAAGTCCTGGAGGCAGGTCGGGAAGTGCTGGCCAAGGCCCGTGAGCATGGTGTGATGACGCTGGTGTTCTGCAACGACATCGACTTCGCCAAGCCCCGCATCAAGGAAGGCTGGGACGTGGTCGCCATCGGCACCGATACCGGCTGGCTTGCCTCGGCAGCCGCGGCGACCCTGGCCGCAGTTGAATCAACCTCTTAGGCTCGTCTGGCCAACCGACTCAAAGGATTCGCAGAATCCGAAGGGGCGCCAGTCGCGGAAAACCGTTGCATCCTTGCATCAGGCCGCGCCCCATAACGTGCGCGAGGCCACGACAAGGCTGAATTCCCAATGATCCTATGCCACTATGGGGACAGAGACTCGCCTTTCATGCGAGCAGAACGGGTGGATTGAATGGGCTACGTGCGGACCCTCATTACTGGATTCATCGGGCTCTTCCTGGCCGTCGGTGCGGCTCAGGCGACCGAGGCGACGACGGCCACCGCGCTGAACCTGCGCGACGGGCCCGGCACCGGCTATGCCAAGATCGCCACGATGCCGGCCGGCGCGCCGGTCAAGGTCAAGGGTTGCCGCGACGGCTGGTGCGGCGTGATCTGGCGCGGGCAGAAGGGCTATGCCAGCCAGCGCGGTCTGGCGCTCGGCTATGAGGATTACGCGGAACTGGTCGAGCCCGAGGTCTGGCCGATCTTTCCGGCCTATCCCTACCGGTCCGGCTATTACGCGAAGGCCGACTGGTACTTCGACATGCCGCCTTACACGGCCATCTCACCCAAATTCTATCGCAAGCGGTTTCTCATGATGGCCCAGGAGCGGGACCGCTATCGCTACGTGCCTAACATCTTCCGCGGGGGCAGCGGCTACTACGACGACACCCCGATCGGCTACGTCAACACGCAAGCCGCCGCAGCAGCCTTGAGAGATCCCGAGTAGCGCCGTAACGAGACGGCAGCGAAGGCGGCGCTAGTCCTCGAACACGCGGGCGAAGATGTCGTCCACATGCTTGGTGTGATAGCCGAGATCGAATTGATCGCGGATCGTCTCCTCCGGCAGCGCCGCCCTGACGTCCGGATCGGCCAAGAGTTCGGTCAGGAAGTCCTTGTTCTCCTGCCAGACCTTCATCGCATTGCGCTGGACCAGCCGGTACGCATCCTCGCGCGAGACGCCCGCATTGGTCAGCGCCAGTAGCACGCGCTGCGAGTGAATGAGGCCGCCCAGGCGGTCCATATTGGCCTGCATGCGCTCGGGATAGACCACGAGGCCTTCGATGACGCCCGTGAGGCGGGCCAGCGCGAAGTCGAGCGTGACGGTCGCGTCCGGCCCGATCATGCGCTCGACCGAGGAGTGCGAGATATCCCGCTCGTGCCATAGGGCCACATTCTCCATGGCTGGGATGGCATAGCCGCGCACGATACGGGCAAGCCCGGTCAGGTTCTCGGATAGGACCGGATTGCGTTTATGGGGCATGGCGGAGGAGCCTTTCTGGCCCGCCGAGAAGAACTCCTCGGCTTCCAGCACCTCTGTCCGCTGCAAATGCCGGATCTCGGTGGCAAGGCGCTCCACGGAACTGGCAATCACGGCGAGCGTTGCGAAGAACGCTGCATGGCGATCCCGGGGAATCACCTGTGTGGAGATGGGCTCGGGTCGGAGGCCGAGTTTCTCGGCCACATAGGCTTCGACGCGCGGATCCACATGAGCGAACGTGCCGACCGCGCCGGAGATGGCGCAGGTGGCGATTTCATCTCGGGCCCGGACCATGCGCTCGCGATTGCGGGTGAATTCCGCGTAGGCCTGGGCCAGCTTCAGGCCGAACGTCGTCGGCTCCGCATGGATGCCGTGGCTGCGGCCAACCGTAATGGTGTGCTTGTGCTCGTGGGCGCGTGTCTTGAGGGCCGCGAGCAGCGCATCGAGATCGGCAATGAGAATGTCTGACGCTTCCGCGAGCTGTACGTTGAAGCAGGTGTCGAGCACATCCGAGGAGGTAAGACCCGCATGGAGATAGCGTGCCTCGGGCCCCACATGCTCGGCCACAGAGGTGAGGAACGCGATCACGTCGTGCTTTACCTCGCGCTCGATCTCGTCGATTCGGTCGATGTCGAAGCCGCCGCGCGCCTTGGCGGCTTCCGCCGCCTCCTTGGGAATGAGGCCCAGCTCCGCCATGGCCTCGGCGGCGGTGACCTCGATCTTGAGCCAGATGCGGAATTTGTTCTCGGGCTCCCAGATGTCCGTCATCTGGGAGCGGCTGTAGCGCGGAATCATAAAGGTTCAGGCCTTTCTCAGGCGCCGCTCGGCCCGCTGGAGGGCGATGGAGTGGGCCGAGTGCTTTTACGTCTTAGAGCTCAACGGTCCGAGGCTCGCGGATGCCGAACAGCGCGATGTAGATCGCGGCGCCGAACGCAAGGCCGATGAAGCCCAGGCGCGGCGGAAGCAGCATGTCGAGCAGGAACGTATAGAAGTCATTGAGCGAGGAGGCGTAGAGGCCGGCGAGGGACCAGTCCACCTGGCTCGGATAGATGGCATGGATATAGGCAAAGCGCAGGAAGCCGCCAAAGCTGCAGAACGCCACCAGGAAGATGAACAGGGCGAACAGCATCCGGATGAAGAAGCCGCGATGGGCCACGAAGCGCTGGCACCACCAGGCCACCAGGGCCGCCAGCAATCCGGCGAAGCCGACAATGCGAACCGAGTGCTGGGTCTGCTCGTTGATAAGGTTCGTGTTCATGTAGTCCCCGACCATGAGGGCCCACGTAGACACCCCGATCACGATGGCGAAAGCCGTCGCAAGAATGAACCCGACCACCTTGCTGAATGTCAGCTTTTCCATTGTAGCTTCCCCTCCAACCGCTCGATTGCAGGGGGGAATATGCAAGGGAAACGGCTGGACTGCAATGGATGGGCACGCCCGGGCTTGCTGCGATTCACGCTTTGTGGTCCGATCCGCTCCCGAGTAGACAGAAAGGCGACACGCTCATGGCATTCGAGGACCTCAAGGCAGAACTAGCGCTCCTCATCAATCAGATGGAAAACCAGCCCGAGGACCGCCACGAGCTGTATCAGCAGGTCCGCGAAAAGCTCAACGAGATGCGCGCCTTCGGCATGCCCCTGCCGGATGATCTGGTGCGTCTCGAAGAAGAGCTGGAAGCCGAATTCGCCGCTGCCAAGAAGCCGAAGACCAGCTAGGCCTGCAGACCGAAGTTACGAGCTCTCGTCGATCTGCTCGTAGCTCCCGTCGGCCCAGCGATAGACGGCATAGGGCGGCAGGTTGGGATCGCCCTTGTCGTCGAACCGGAAATCGCCGATCACCGAACGGACCGTGATGTCGTTGAGCGCCTTCACGACAGCGGGCGCATCGGTCGTTCCGGCCTTCTCCGCCGCCTCGGCCCAGGACTGGATCGCCGCGTAGGTGTAGAGCACATAGCCTTCCGGCGAGATGCCTTGCGCTTCCAAC
>JARRPE010000044.1:0-1335 GCA_037383205.1 Methyloceanibacter sp. | reverse complement strand
GGTTCTTGCGCGGGTCGGGGGAGAAGGTCATCAGCGTGCCTTCGCCCGCGGGGCCGGTGATGGACCAGTATTCTTGCGTCACCAGCGCGTCCCCGCCCATCAGCACCGTGTCCATGTCCTGGTCGCGCATTTGGCGCAGAATGAGTCCCGCTTCAGTGTGATAGCCTCCGAGGAAGAGCGCATCCACGTCCGCGTGCTTCAGTTTGGAAACGAGGGCCGAGTAGTCCTTCTCACCCGCCGTAATGGATTCGCGGAACACTTCTTCGACGCCGTTGGCGTTGAGAGCCTTCTTCACCTCGTTGGCGAGCCCGCGCCCGTAGGCGGTCTTGTCGTCGATGATGGCGATATTCTTTTCGCCGAAATGCTTGGCGAGATAGGCACCGGCGACTTCGCCTTGCTTATCGTCACGGCCGCACACCCGATAGATGTTGGGGCCCGCGCGCTTGTCCGTCAGGGCCGGATTCGTGGACGCGGGCGAGATCATCACGAGATTGCTCTCCGCATAGACGTTCGACGCGGGGATCGACGACCCGGAACAGAAATGTCCGGCTACCAGCGCCACGTTGTCGCCGGCCATCTGGTTGGCGATCGCGACCGCCTGTTTCGGATCGCAGGCATCGTCGCCGACTTGGAGGTCGAGCTTCTTGCCGAGAACGCCGCCCGCGGCGTTGATGTCGGCCACCGCCGTCTCGGCGCCCGCCGTCATCTGGGTGCCGAGCGATGCGTATTGCCCGGTTTGGGGACCGGCGACCGCGACCTTGATGACGTCGGGATCGTCTTCGCCGTTGCAGCCCGTGAGTGCGATCGCGCACGCGGCGACGGCGAGCAGCCCAGTCAAACGCATCATGCCGGTCTCCCTTCGATGGTTGGCGCCCCGTAACGTAGTGAAGGGTGATGCAGCCGCCAACCCACCCCGCTGCCCAAATCGTGGGCTGCGCTGACTATCGATCTTTCCAGGTTAGCGGGCTCGTCCGCTCATAGAGCCAGTGATACTGCGTGACCATCTGCGTCGTCCGCATGGTGCGGAAGCCGAGCAGTCCCGCCGCGACCAAGACCGCATAGGTGACAACGTAATAGTAGGGCGACAGCAACGCGCCGTCGAATAGGGCGTAATCGAAAAAGCGAACCGCGCCTGCCAGCAGCGCCATGTAGAAAAACAGCCGCCAGAGCGGTCGCCAGCCCCGCGCCAAGCCGCGCCCGGCGAGAAAGGCCGCGCCGCCGCCGATAAGGACCGTCAGGAGCACGAAGACGCGTAAGCCGTCATCGGTGATCCAGGGCGCGATGGTTTGGGTGGCGGTGCTCACGTTGCGCTCGGCTCCTTGGGCGGGGTTGCGG
>JARRPE010000043.1:0-8396 GCA_037383205.1 Methyloceanibacter sp. | reverse complement strand
ATTGGCCCCTGGCCGGTATCCACCTCCCGCCCGAGTGGGCCCCGCAAAGAGCGATATGGACGGCTTGGCCGGCCGCCGCCGGCGAATGGAACGGCGACCTCGCCTCTCCGCGACGCGACGTAACGGCGTTGGTGCGGGCGCTCGCGCCGACGAACCGCGTCCGCCTCCTCGCCAACGGCTCTGAAGCGGAGCGCACGGCCGTAGCCGCGGTGGGCGACGCCGCGGAAATCATCCCTGCCGCATACGGCGACATCTGGCTGCGCGATACCGGTCCTGTCTTCGCCTCCCTGCATGGTGAACCTCGCGCGCTGCGCTTTCGCACTAATGGCTGGGGCGGAAAATTCTCGCTTCCGGACGACGAAACGATCGCCGGCGACATCGCAGAGCACTCGGGTGTGGCGGCGCAGGCTTTCGATTTCGTGCTCGAAGGCGGCGCCATTGACCATGACGGGGCGGGCACCGTCCTCACGACTAGGCAGACGCTTTTGAACCCGAACCGCAATAGCTGGTCGCAGGTAGACGCCGAAGCGGCGCTGCGCGCGAGCCTCGGGGCGCGCAAAGTGCTCTGGATCGACGAGGGGCTCGCCGGCGACCACACGGATGGTCACGTCGATAACATTGCAAGATTTGTGGCCCCGGCCCGGATCGTCATCCAAAAACCGGCGGGGCCGGACGACCCGAATGCTGCCGTGTTTGAGGCGATCGCGCGCAACCTCAAGGGCGCGACCGATGCCGATGGTCACCCTATCGAGGTCGTGCGCATTCCCAGCCCCGGCCTGGTTCTCAACGCACTCGGCGAAATCGCACCCGCTTCCCACCTTAACTTTGCCATCGCGAACGGCATTGTGGTTGTGCCGGTCTTCGACACAGATACGCAGGCGAACGCACTTGCGCGCTTGCAAGCAGTGTTTCCAGACCGCAAGGTTATCGGGCTTCCCGCCATGGGTCTCCTCGGAGCAGGAGACGCAGGGGGCGGCGCCTTCCATTGCATCACCCGCGAGGAACCGGAGTTCGCTCACGGACTATGATCTCACCAGGGGACCGATCACCGGGCGGTTGGATCGGGACAGTCGGAACAAGACATGGCGCGCCAATTGACAGTTGCTGCGGTTCAAGCCGCCTTTGGTCATGATATGACCGCCAATATCGCTCGGGTCGAAGCTCTGATCCGCGAGGCGGTCGCCGAAGGCGCGCAAGTCGTCCTGCCGCCAGAATTGTTTCAGGGCATCTACTTCCCGACGCGCCAGCATCCGAAATGGTTCGAGACCGCCTTCGCCATGGACGAACACCCCTGTGTGCGCGCGCTGAGCGCACTGGCGAAGGATCTGGCCGTCGTGATACCCATCTCCTTCTTCGAGAAGGACGGCCCGCATTTCTACAACAGCGTTGCGATCGCCGATGCCGACGGCGGGATCCTTGGCGTCTACCGCAAGAGTCATATCCCCGACGGCCCCGGCTACCAGGAGAAATACTATTTCCGCCCCGGCGATACGGGGTTCAAAGCCTGGCGTACGCGGTACGGCACGATCGGCGTCGGCATTTGCTGGGACCAATGGTACCCGGAAGCGGCACGGGCGATGGTGCTCCAGGGCGCGGACATCCTGCTCTACCCCACGGCCATCGGCGCGGAGCCCTATGATGCGGAGCTGGACACGAGCGAACGCTGGCGCCGGGTCATGCAAGGCCACGCCGTCGCCAACGCCATCCCCGTCATCGCCGCAAACCGCATCGGCGAAGAGGACAATGACGGGGTGCGCCAACGCTATTACGGGCACTCCTTCGTGGCCGACCACACGGGCGAAATCGTCGCCGGCATGGACGCGGACACAGAAGGCGTGATCGTGGCGACGTTCGGTCTCGACGAGATTGCGGCCTATCGCGCCGACTGGGGGTTCTTCAGAGACCGCCGCACGGATCTGTATGGGACTGCGCTGAGATGACACTCTTCCGCTTCAACACGGTCGACGTCTTCGCCGAACACCAGTTCGGCGGCAACCCGCTCGCCGTCGTCCATGGCGGCGATACGCTGACGACGGCGCAAATGCAGGCGGTTGCGGCGGAGTTCAATCTGTCCGAGACGACGTTCGTGCTTCGCCCAAAAGACCCTGCCCACACGGCACGCGTCAGAATCTTCACCCCGCGCGCGGAGCTGCCGTTCGCAGGCCACCCGAACGTGGGCACGGCCTACGTCCTTGCCGCCGAAGCGGAGCGCCGGGGGCGCCCCTATGTGAACGATACACTCACCTTCGAGGAGCTTGGCGGACTGGTCACGGTCAATCTGCTGCGGAACGCAGCGGGCATCATGGGAGCCCATGTAGCGGCCCCGCAGCCGCTCACGATCGGGTCGGGCGTTGCGCCCGGCGTCGTCGCGGCTCTGTGCGGGTTACCCGCCCATGCGATCGAGCAGAGCCGGCACCTTCCGCTGATCGCAAGCGCGGGCAACCCCTTCGTGTTCACGCAGCTCAAGAACCGCGAGACCCTGAGCGCAGCCAAGCCCAACGAGGCCGCATTCCAGGCCCACCTCCCGCTCGAGATGGCGGCCGGGCTCTTCCTATATGTGCGCGAACCGGCGAACGATCCGCCGATTCAGGCGCGCGCGTTCGCACCGCTCCACGGCATTCCAGAGGACCCTGCGACCGGCTCTGCGAATGTGGCTTTGATCGGCCTTTTGGCGCATCTTAACAGCAAGTCCGATCTCGTCCTGAAGGCCCGGATCGGCCAAGGCGTCGACATGGGCCGTCCAAGTTTGGTGGAAGCCATGGCTGCGAAGCGCGGTGGCGTCGTCACGGCTACAAAGGTCGGCGGACGGTGCATCCCTGTCATGAGCGGTACACTGACGATCCGCTGATTGGATTACATACGGCACTCGCGTGGCGCCGAAGGAGACGTAAGTGACTGAGACGCATCTCCCCAATCTTCTCGGCGATCCTAATGCAACCCGAATTACGGCGGGCGACACCGCGGCTGAGTTTCTTCCAAACTTTGGGATGATCGGCGTTTCGCAGAAGAAGGACGATCTCGAGGCCTTGCGCCGGGTCGACAACCTCATCGTCGCCGCAGCCGCCAACCGCACTGTCGGCATCCCGTTTTTGTTCCCGTTCGCCAACCGTCTCTCGGACTTCCGCTACGAAGTCGCGGGGCGCGGCGTGACATTGCCGCCGCGGTCGCTTGTTTTGCGCTATGACGAGAACGGACTTCCCATGCACGGGCTGATGTGGCCGCACCTGAAGTGGGACATTGCCGATGTCTCGGATTCTGCACTATCGGCGCGCCTGGACTGGTCCCATCCGCAAGGCCTCGCCGTGTTTCCCTATCCTTGCCAGTTGACGCTGAGTGCCGCCGTCGAACCCGGCAGCTTGACGATCAAGACCGCGTTGACTGCGACAGGCGATATTGATGTGCCGGTCAGTTTCGGCTTTCATCCCTATTTCGGCTTCGAGGAGGATCGTGCGAATTGGCGCGTGCATCTTCCCCCGATGCGGCACCTCACTCTGGACGCCCGCCAAATCCCGACCGGCGCGTCGGAACCCTATCCAGGCCTGAATGCGTTGCTGGGCACGCGGAGCTTCGACGACGGTTTCGCACTGATCGAGCCTGAAGCGACGCTCTCGATCGCTTATGGCGGCCACCAAATATCCGTGGACCTGCTCGACGGCTACACGCAAACGCAAGTTTACGCACCGCACGATGAAAACTACCTCGCCTTCGAGCCAATGACGGCACCGGCCAATGCGCTCATCAGCGGAGACGGTCTGCGCGTTGTCTCTCCCGGCGATACTTTCAGCGCGATATTCCGCATCCGCGCCGACTAGAGGGCCTCAATGGCCCCGATCGGCTATGTCGCCGGCTAGATGCCTACGCGCCCGCGCCTGACTTCAGACAGGTCTCGTCGACCCGCTCGCGCGTGCTCGACAGGCCGATCCAGATATCGACCTGATCCTGTTCGAAGCCCGTTTCGCGGCGCGCGCCAACCTGAAGCAAGGGCCTACGAATAAGCATCGGGTCATCGATCATCAAGGCGAGCGCTTTGCGCGCGGCGATCGAGTATGGGTCGATCTCGCCCGATTTGATTCGCGTCGCTGACGGGTTGAACCAAGCGCTTACCGGGCGCGTGCCGAAAAAAGCCCGCAGCATTTCGGGCGTCCAAGCCTCGCTGAGGAGGTCGCGCACGTCCACTTCGTGACCGGAGGCCGTCAGCAGCGCCTTCTGCCGTGCATTTCCGCCGCAACCGGGGTTCTCATAAAAGATTACTTTCGCCATTCGTCCTGACGTCCTTCTCGCTACGAGAGCTTCCGCACTGTGGAGCAAGGTTTGCGCCAGCGGAAATCTCATCAACATTTCAGAGGCTTGTGGGACCGCCACCGCATGCCAACGACATGGATTGTCGGGGATACGACACGCGTCGTGTCCAATTTTTCTGGAATAACGGCCCCCGCCTGCCCTAAGTCCTAGGGCTGACGAATACAGATTGGAGCATAGCATGAATCGGCAGGAGCCGCTGGTCTTTATCATCGCGGGCGAGCCCTCCGGCGACAATCTCGCCGGGCGGCTGATCGCCGCTCTGAGAGAGATGACCGGCGGCCGCATCCAGATCGCCGGCATCGGCGGACCACAGAGCGAGGCGCAGGGGCTCAATAGCCTGTTTCCGATGCGCGAACTCGCCCTGATCGGCATCGCTGAAGTCGTCCCCCATCTCCCGCGCCTCTTGCGGCGAATGAACGAGACCGCCGCGACGATCCGCGACATGAAGCCCGATATCGTGGTCACCGTCGATGCGCCGAGCTTTACCTTGCGTGTCGCCAATAAGCTGCGGGGGTCGGGTATTCCGATCGTGCACTATGTGGCGCCGCAGGCTTGGGCGTGGCGCGCGGGCCGCGCCAAGACGCTAGGTAAGCGCGTGAACCATCTCATGGCATTACTGCCCTTCGAGGTGCCGTTCTTCGCCGAACACGGCCTGCCGACGAGCTATGTGGGGCACCCGGCGATCGAATCCGCGCTGGCCGGAGACGGCAAGGCCTTCCGCAAAGCGCACGGCATCGCGGAAGCCGCGACACTCCTCTGCGTTGTGCCGGGGAGCCGGAACAGCGAAGTCGGGCGCATGCTGCCGGTCTTCGCCGAAGCGGTGACGCTTCTGGCGGACCGCTATCCGGATCTTCACATCGTGATTCCGGTTGCGCCGAATGTCGCCGAACAAGTCCAAGAGCGAACGAAGGGCTGGCCATTGCCCGTGCTGCACGTCACCGACCCGGCGGAACGGTTTCATGCCTTTGCAGCGAGCGATGTCGCCATGGCGAAGTCCGGCACGGTCACATTGGAGCTTGGTCTGGCGCGCGTCCCAATGGCGGTGGCCTACCGCGTGAGCGCCCTCACCGCGTTCATCGTCCGCCGCATGCCGATCGCCGTGAAATTTGCCTCGCTCGTGAACCTGCTGGCCGACCGTGAAGTGGTCCCCGAACTCATACAGGAAGAGTGCACGGCCGAAAACGTGGCGGACAAGGTCGGGTACCTCCTCGGGTCTCCGGAAGCGCGCGCCGCGCAACAGGAAGGCTTCGCTGAAGTCCTGCACGTCCTCGGCGACGCCGATCCGCCGCCAAGCCGGCGCGCCGCCAAGGTCGTGCTCGACCTCATCGAGAAACGGGAAGTCTGAACGCGGATTACGTCTAGCTCTTCGTCGAGACCGTGACAGGCGAGCCCGGCGTGAGCCAGGCCTGCACTTTCTTGAGCTGCGCATCGATGCTCTCGTTGATCATCACGGCGACGCGCAACGCCTCCGATCCCGCGTAGCCATCCACGAATGGCTTCTCGCCGGTTTTGACGCAGTGCAGGAACGAGGCGATCTCGTTGCCGAGGCTGTCTTCCTGCGGAATGTCCACCGTGTCGGTGGCGATCGCCCCCAAGCCTTCGGTCATCGGATCGCCGCGCAGGCTGTAGCCGAAGATTTTTCGCTCACCCAGATCGCAATTGAGATACTGGCTATGCGAGAACACGCGCAGGCGGCGCTCGGTCTTGTAGCTGATCCGGCTCGTCGTGACGTTCGCCACGCAGCCCGATTCGAAATTGATCCGCGCATTCGCGATATCGACTTTGCGGCCCATAACGCCAGTGCCGACCGCGTCGACACTCGAGACAGGCGAGCCGACAAGCCCGATGATCATATCGATGTCGTGGATCATCAGATCGAGAATGACGTCCACATCCACGCCGCGGGCCTTCCAAGGCGCAATGCGGTAGCTCTCCAGATAGAGCGGGCGGTCGATCTTCTCCGAGATGACCCGATAGGCGGCGGAGTACCGTTCGATATGGCCGACCTGCAATACGGTGCCGCGCTCCTCGGCCAGCTTTGTCAAAACCTGCGCCTGCTCCACCGTCTCGGTAATGGGCTTCTCGATATTGACGTGCAGCCCGGCCTCGATCAGGTCGCGCGCCACATCGAAATGGAACGGCGTCGGTACGGCCACGCTCACCGCATCGACCTTGTCGTAGATCTCCCGGTGATCCGTCACCGCCTCGGCGCCAAACTCCTCGGCCATCGCCTTGGCGCGCTCCGGGTTGGAATCAACCACGCAAACCAGCTTCGCATCGGGGTTCTTCGTATAATGATTTGCGTGGAACCGTCCGAAGTACCCGGTGCCGACCACCGCTGTGCGAATCTGATCCGCCATTGCCTTTACCTCTCAACGCTGAACCGTCCCGCTGGACGGCGATTTGCCCTGCTGGGCCCGAATTGCCTTACGTGCCCCTCTTAACGAGGGTGTTTCTTGTTTGGGTCTTCCTTGCCCGGCTTTTTGTCGCAAAATTGGCTTCATCGCCAGTCCCAAGACCGCGGTAGAAGCGGAAGCGGTGGAGAGGCGCGCAAAATTGGGGCGTGGAAAGTTCGGGCGACTCCGGTTAAGTCCTTGGCAGCGCTTGGCGATAAACGCCGCCCGGTTGCGCGCACGACCATGCGTCGAGGGGAGAACAGAATGCCGCACCACCCGATTTTCCATGCACCGTCTCGCGGCGCCCCGCAACGAGGACTCTAGGCCATGCTGCTCGGCTCCGAACGCCTGCTCGCCTCCGGCCGGCTGACCGGCCTCAAAGTCGGGGTCCTGGCCAATCCCGCCTCGGTCGATCACACCTACAACCACATTGTCGATCAGCTTGCGGCTGCGGAGACGTTTGAGCTTGCGGCAATCTTCGGCCCGCAGCACGGCTTCAATTCCGATCTGCAAGACAACATGATCGAGACGCCGCACACCACCGATCCCAAGCGCGGTGTCCCGATTTTCTCGCTCTACAGCGAGACCCGCGAGCCGACCAAGGACATGCTTGATCTGATCGACGTGCTCGTGATCGACCTTCAGGACGTGGGCGCGCGCATCTACACCTTCATCTACACCATGGCGAACTGCCTGCGCGCCGCCGCCAAGACGGGAACGCCCGTGATCGTATGCGACCGCCCTAACCCGATCGGCGGCGTTGCGGTGGCGGGGCCGATGCTGGAGCCGGGCTACGAATCCTTCGTGGGTCAGTTTCCCATTCCCATGCGTCACGGCATGACCGCGGCCGAACTCGCAAAGCTGTTCAACGAGCATTTCGGCATCGGCGCGCCGCTCGAGACCGTGACCATGGAGGGCTGGTCGCGCACGGACTACTTCGACGACACCGACGTGCCGTGGATCATGCCCTCCCCCAACATGCCGACATTGGAGACAGCGATCGTCTATCCCGGAACCGTGCTGTTCGAAGGCACGATGGTTTCGGAAGGACGCGGCACCACGCGGCCCTTCGAGCTGATCGGCGCGCCGTACCTCGATGCAAATGCGCTGGCGGCACGCATGAACGCGCACGGTCTTCAGGGCGTGTATTTCCGTCCGGCCGTTTTCGAGCCTACGTTCCAGAAGCACGCCAAGACGCCGTGCGCCGGTTGTCAGATACACATCATGGACCGGGAGACTTTCGAACCCGTCATCGCGGGTGCCGCATTGATTCGCGAATGCTACGGACTCGCGCCGGACCAGTTCGCGTGGCGCGAGGGGCCTTACGAGTACGAGCACGAGAAAATGCCGATCGATATTCTGGCCGGCTCGCCGGAGCTCCGCGAACAAGTCGAGGCACAGGCGCCGGTCACGGACATCGCGGAAAGCTGGACGACAGGCGTTGCGGAATTCTCAGCGCTGCGGCTGCCCTACCTGCTGTACTGAGCCGGTTCTAGTGAACGGCGCTCAAACCCTGCTGTGGCTCCCACATGGACATCATCGGGCAGCCCAGCGTCTGCTCGAACGCTTTGACGAGATCCTCCTCACCCTGGACGTTCAGATAGGTGCCGCCAGTCTCCTCGGCGAGACACTTCGCGTCGAGATAGCTCTGCGCGCCGAGCCAAGAGTCGGACTGCAAGCGAAAGCCGATTACGTTGA
>JARRPE010000042.1:0-11464 GCA_037383205.1 Methyloceanibacter sp. | reverse complement strand
TGTCGAGAGCGCCGACCCGAGGCAGATATTGATCGATCGCTGCAGCCGGTTCGACAGCGCGGCGGAGAAGGCGCTCAGTCCTTCGGGCGTCAGAACCAGAACCGGAATCAGCACGCCGCCGAGCGCATCCGGCAGGCCCAAATCTTCGATGCCGTAATTGACGATCTCACCGAGATATTCGGCGAGAATAACCACCGGCAGCGGGCAAAGGACCATCATGATCGTATGAAAGGTCAAAGAGTGGTTTGTTTCGCCCTCCTCGGATTGATCGGAAACCTCTCCTCGCGATGAGACCTCCGTTCCGCTCGAATCCGTCCCGTTCGAGTCCGGCTCGTCAAAGAAGGCGCGGTGCCGCATGGTTTGTATGACCACGAAGGCCGCATAGAAGAGAAGCGTGATCGCCGCGAATAGAATGGCCTTTCCGGGTGCCCTCACAGGATCGGGTGCGGTCTCCGTGTAGTTGGGCAGGACCAGGGCGAAGGCCGCCAGAGCCGTGAGCACCACCAGGAAAGCCCGCGCGCCCGCAAGATTGTAGTCCTGCTCCCAATAGCGGAGCGCTCCCATGATGAGAGCGCCGCCCACCATCCCGTTGAGCACGATCATGAGCGTGGCGAACATGGCGTCGCGCGCCAGGGTGGGGTTGTTGTCTCCCTGCAGCATGATCGAGGCGAGCATCGCGACCTCGATGATGATCACGGAGAAAGTCAGGATCAGCGTGCCGTAAGGCTCGCCGAGTTCCTCTGCCAGGGCCTCGCCTTGCTGCATCACGGCATAGGCGCACCACATCATGACCGGGAACAGCCACAGGAAGAGCAGGATCGACTTCAGGTGGTTCTCGGGGTTTGCCATGAGATCCGCGCCGAAAAGGACGAAGACCGCGGCCGTGAGGCCGCCGACTACCGCCGGCGCGATCGCGTGCAACAGGACGGGCCGTGACGGCGAACCTAGCCGAGCGGTCACCTTTTATGTAATAGCCGTTTACATGAACAACTCCGGCCGCCGCTGGCAGCGACGCTCCTATCACCATGGCAACCTCAAAGAGGTGCTGCTGGATGCCGCGCGCAAGCTCATCGAGGAGCATGGCGCCTTCGGCTTCAGCCTCACCGAGGCGGCGCGGCTTGCCGGTGTCAGTCCAGCCGCGCCGTATCGGCATTTCCGGGATCGGGATGCGCTGCTTGCCGAGGTCGCCCGCAGCGGGTTCGAGCGTTTTGCGGCGTGTCTGGACACCGCTTGGAACAACGGGATTCCGACGCCGCTATCGGCGTTCGAGGCGCTCGGGCGGGCCTATCTCGCGTTCGCCCGCGACGAGTCGGCAAGCTATGCGGTCATGTTCGAGACGGTCGCATCAGCGGAAGAGGGCAGTAAGGGGATCGAGGCCGCCGCCTCGTCACCTGAGGCAGAGAAGGCGTTCAACGTGCTTCTTGAGGCTGCCGCCGCGCTATGCCGTCAATTGCCGGAGAGCGAACGGCCACCGCTGAAACTCGTGGCGCTGCATATCTGGACGATGTCCCATGGTGTGGCGTCGCTGTTCATTCAGGAAGGCAGCGCGGCCAAGAAGGTGCCGCTCTCGCCCGAAGAGGTGCTGGAAAGCGGCCTGCTCATCTATTTGAAAGGGCTCGGCGTGTTGCCGGAGGCCGAGGCGGGGTCCGCCGCACAATCCTAGTCGCTGGCCTAGTTGCTGGCGGTCTGGTTCGCGTAGCCGGCTCTCGTGCGGCTCGCCTCGAGCCATCTCAGTACGAGATTCCAGTCCGAGCGAGTCCCATTGTAGATATTGCGGTCGCATTTGCCGGGGACGCCTGGCACGTGTCCGGTGGCGGTGAACTGCCAGAAGGCCCACTTGCGGCCCGGATATCGCTTGTGCGGTTCAGCCGCCACCGACCGGAGCCAGAAATGGTAATCCTCGAACTCACCCTGCAGGATGTCCTTATGGAATTTCGGGTCGGTGTAGATGATCGGCCGCTTGCCCGTATGCCGTTCCATGGCGTCGAGAATGATCTTGATCTTCTTGAGGGCCAGTTCGCGGGGGACCTTTTTGGGGCACGTCTTCGAATCGGGATGCCATTCAAGATCCAACACAGGCGGCAGCGCATCGGGATCGTTGGGCACGTTCTTTATGAACCAATCGGCCTGCTGTGAGGCATACCGGCACCAATAGATAAAATGATAGGCCCCGCGCGCGACGCCGGCGCGCTTCGCCGCGTACCAGTTCTGGCGAAACTTCGGATCGAGGTGGTCGCCGCCTTCGGTCGCTTTGATGAAAGCGAATTCGATTCCGGCCTGGCGGACCTGATTCCAGTCGATGTCGCCCTGGTAGTAGGAGACGTCGATTCCTTGGACCGGCATGGAATGAGCCCGCTTCACGCCAACATGCGGCTTGTGGTCCTTCAGCGACCGGGCCATGGCCGAACCGCCGCCGAACGTGCCGGCGACCAAAGCCGCCGCGACGGCGAAACTCACAAATTGGCGATACGCAGAACGCATGGTTACGCCCCCTGAAAACGCTCGGCAACGGTACATTTTTCGGCGAATTGACGGGGAACTCTCGGGACTTGCGGTTAATTTTGTCTTGGCGGCTGGCGCACCGTGAGTCGCCGGCTCACCAACCGATAAGCGCAAGAAACAGACGTAAATCAGGCGGGGAGGCGTTGACCGGCTTGCCAGGCGTAACCATATATGTGAATGTAAATAACATTCACTTACCCCCCTGAAAGGACTTCGATGCAGCTAGTTGCGACCCTCGACGAGTACGGAAAGCCCGCTTGGTTCGCCGCGACGATCCTCGGCTTTATCGTTTGGTGGCCAATCGGCCTTGGTGTTTTGGCCTATCTAATCTGGAGTGGACGAATGGGATGCGGAAATAGGAACTCTTGGCGCTCGTACTTCAAGGAAGAGGCGCAGCGGTTTCAGAGTGGTTTCGGCTCGACCGGCAATCGTGCCTTCGATGCCTATCGCGAGGAAACCCTGAAGCGAAGCGGTGAAGGCCGCGGCGTGGTTGCCGTCATAGCGCTGAAGCTCCTGGGCGAGCACGTAGGCGCCGGCCATCGCCAGGTGCGATCCCTGTCCGGCCAATAGCGTCAAGCAACCGCAAGCATCGCCGAGATGATTTGTAGGATGCGACCCCAACGTGCCGGATCGAAGGCGCGGCTCCGAAATTTGCAGCGTTCGAGGTAGGAAGCGATGAGTTGTTGGATGAGCCGTTTCGCGGCTTTTTTTGTTGCCGGCGTCGGAGTGTTGGCTGGCGCCAGCCAGGGGTATGCGAGCGATCTCGCCGATCTCGTCAAGAACCCGCAGAACTATCTCGGGCAGCAGGTCGAGATAATGGCGAACTGCGTCAAGGGCGGCAAGTCCGGCGATGTGTTGGGCTATGAGTGCACCACGAAGGAAGGCGTTTACGTCACGGCGGATGACATCACGCCCGAGGACGCCAAGGCCAAATTGGCCGATGATTGTGCCGGCGGCAAATGCGACGCCACGGTCAACTTCGAGCCGCACTCCTATTCGACTTCGGGCGTCATCGAACCGGACCGTGACGTCGTTATCTTCAATGCCAATACGGCGAAGGTCAGATTCTAGCGGGCCTCTTGTTCTCCGTCCTCCTCATTTTCGAAGATGCTTTTCGATCCAAAAAAGCGGAAGGCAAACGGGAGGACGAGTGGGTTGAACATCGTCTGGATGGCGAGGCGCCGGAGCCACGGCTTAGACTGCGCCGTGGGAATGAAGACCTTGGCGAAGGTCGCCGCATTTTCCTGCCGCGCGGCGATCTCGGGTTTCATCATCGCTTCGTAAGCGGTGAAGGCCGCGGCGTGGTTGCCGTCATAGCGCTGAAGCTCCTGGGCGAGCACGTAGGCGCCGGCCATCGCCATGTGCGATCCCTGTCCGGCCAATAGCGTCAAGCAACCGCAAGCATCGCCGAGCAGCGTGACCCGGCCGCGGGACCAGCGCGGGATCGCAATTTGTGTGAGCGTATCGAAATAAAGCGGCGCGGTACCCTTATAGCCGTCAAGCAGCGCTTCGCCGATCCACCCGGAGCCCTTGAAGGCGCGCCGGACGAACGAAAGCTGCTGATCGGGCGGGACATCCACTTCGTCGAGCCGGAATACGAAGGTGGCGTCGAGCTTGCGCTCTCCGAGCGGGTAGTAGAATGCGACGCGATTTGGCTCTTCGTGAATTTGCGCGGTCCGGCGGACCGGTAGATCGTGATCTTCGATATGAAACGCGGCGACGTAGGCGCCCAGGAACCGCGCGAATTGAGCCTCCTCTCCGAACATCAAGCGCCGAACGCCGGAGTGTACGCCATCGGCCCCAAATACGAGCGCAAACTTGTCGGAGCTGCCGTCGTCGAACGTGACGTCGACATGAGCTTCCCGCTCGTTCAGGTCGGCTATCTCCTTGCCGAATCGGACTTGGACGCCAAGCGCCTCGGCGCGCTCGAAGAGAATGCGTACGAGATCGGGACGGCGCACATAGACGTACTTACCGTCCAATGCTCGTTTGATGCGCTTGATCGGAACGGACGTGTAGGGTTTGCCGTCGGCATTGACGAACTGAAGCTTGTCGATCGGGTAGCGCAGTGCACGGAGCGCATCGGTAAGCCCCATCCGCTCGGCAACGTCCCAGCCGGACCCGAAGAAGTCCATCATGTAGCCCTGGTCGGGCAGGGCAGGACTCTGCTCCACGACGACAGGGTCTTCGCCCCACTCCTTGAGACATATGGCGAGCGTGAGCCCCGCGATCCCTGCGCCGGAGATTAAGACCCTGCCATTGATCGCCATGCACTTTTGCCCTTCGCGCGCAAACGCTCTTTCCCGACTAATGATGCTAATCGCGCGTTGAGGCCGCGCGCCGTCCCGTGCCGGTTACTCGGGATCCCTCGGGGATGGCTTACCATAACCGCCGCCCGTCGGTGTTCTGATTATTATTGCTTCGCCCGGAGCGATCCTGGTTTGGTCGGATGCTTTCAGTCGCTCCAGTTTCCCCGAATTGCGGCGCACCGCATTCTCTCCCGTCCGGCCCGGCTCCCCGCCCTTCGTGCCAAAAGGCTGCTGCTCACGAAAGCCCGATAGGATCGCGCAGTCCATCTCTTCCAGGAACCTCAGCATACGGACCGTGCCGTCACCCGCATGCCAATGCCCGGCGCCGCCCGAACCGCGTTCGATCTCGAAGCGCTCCAGCAGGACGGGGCAGCGCAGTTCCAGAACTTCCGGATCGGTCAACCGGGAATTCGTCATATGCGTCTGGACGGCCGAGGTCCCGTCGAAGCCGGGTCCCGCCGGTGCGCCCGAGCAGATCGTCTCGTAATACTGCACGCGCACGTTTCCGAAGGTCAGGTTGTTCATCGTGCCTTGCGCCGAGCCGAGCACGCCGAGGGCGCCATAGAGACAGTTCACGACGGTTTGGCTTGTCTCGACGTTGCCGCCAGCAACCGGCGCCGGGTAACGCGGTTTCAGCAGCGACCCTTCCGGCACGACGATGTCGATATGGCGCAAACAGCCCGCGTTCAGCGGAATGTCCTCGTCGACAAGCGTGCGGAAGACGTAAAGCACGCAGGCCCGCGTGATGGGTTCGGGCGCGTTGAAGGTCGTCTCGGTTTGCCCGCTCGTACCGGTGAAATCGACGAGCGCCCGGTTCGTCTCGCGATCGATCGTGATCGCCACCTCGATCCGGCTGCCTTGGTCCGTCACGAGCGAGAAGTGCGAGTCCTGAAGAGTTCCAATGACTTTGCGGACGGTCTCGGCAGCATTGTCCTGCACATGTCTCATATAGGCCGCGACCGTCGCCAGGCCGTATTGGCGGACCATCTTGCGGAGCTCGATCACGCCTTTCTCGTTCGCGGCGATTTGCGCCGTCAGGTCCGCGATGTTCTGCTCGACATTGCGCGCGGGGTAGGGGGCGTCGGTGAAGAGGCGGCGCACGGCCTCTTCCTGGAAGCGCCCGCCGCTTACGAGCCGGAACGGATCGATATAGATGCCTTCTTCTTCGATTGTCGCGGCGCGCGGGCTCATGGATCCGGGAGCTATGCCGCCCACATCGGCGTGGTGGCCGCGCGCGGCGACGAAGAAAAGAATCTCGGCGCCCCCTTCATCGAACACCGGTGTCACGACGGTGATGTCGGGTAGATGCGTGCCGCCATTGTAAGGCGCGTTCAGCATCCACACATCGCCGGGGCGAAGCTCGCGGCCCACCTCGCGCACGATCGTCTCGACGCTCTTGTCCATGGAGCCGAGATGGACGGGGATGTGGGGCGCGTTTGCAATCAGGGCGCCGCTCGCATCGAAAATGGCGCAGGAGAAGTCCAGCCGCTCCTTGATATTGACCGAGCGCGCCGTGTTCTGCAGCGCGTAGCCCATCTGCTCTGCAATGGAGACGAAAAGGCTGTTGAAGACTTCGAGCATGACTGGGTCGGCTTCGGCCCCGACATCCTCCTTCGCCTTCTTCGCGCGCGCGCGGGTCAGCAGAAGATGGTTCTCCGACGTGACGGCCGCGCGCCATTCCGGTTCGACGACAATTGTTTGATGGTCTTCGATCAGAAGGGCGGGTCCGTCGATCTCAACGCCTGGCGCCAAATTGGTCCGCGCATAGACGGGAACGTCGTGCCAACGCCCGTGGGTGAACATGTCGGCCCGCGTTTGCGGCGCAGGCGCGCCGCGCGCCGTGAAGCGGACCGTATCGGCCTCGGTAATGGTTGCGCCCCCACCGACGGCTTCCACTTCCACCGCCTCGATCTCGATTTCTTTTTCGGGGCTGATGAAGCCGAAGCGCTGCCGATGCGCCGACTCGAAGTCTCCCCGCATCTTCGCCACCGAGGCGACGGGAATGGGGAGGGAACTATCCGTTCCCGCGTAGCGCAGATGCGCTTGCGCCGTGATCGTGATGGCGTCCTCGGCGATGCCTTGCAGGGCGAGTTCATGCCGCGCTTCCCGGTCCAGCGGGTCCCGGATCTCGGCAAGTTTCGCAAGCCCCTCGTCGTCGAGCGGCGCCAGCACCGCGTGGGTGCGCGTGGCACGCACGCTGGCGAGCCCCATGCCGTAGGCCGAGAGCACGCCCGACAGCGGGTGCAAGAGCACGTTCTCAATGCCGAGCGCGTCGGCCACGAGGCAGGCATGCTGGCCGCCCGCGCCGCCGAAACAGTTGAGCACGTAACCGGCGACGTCGTAGCCGCGCTGCACGGAAATGGTCTTGATGGCATTGGCCATGTTGGTGACGGCGATCTTGATAAAGCCTTCGGCAATCTCCTCCGGCAGCCGCCAGTCGTCGAGCTCTCGCGCCATTCCATGAAAGCCCTTCACCACGGCGCGGCGATCGAGCGGCTGGTCCTGGCCGGGTCCGAAGATATGCGGGAACAGGTCGGGCTGAAGTTTGCCCGTCATGACATTGGCGTCCGTGACCGTAAGGGGTCCGCCACGGCGGTAGGCGCACGGCCCCGGGTCTGCACCCGCCGAATCCGGCCCGACCCGGAACCGGGATTCATCGCAATGCAGGATCGATCCGCCGCCTGCGGCGACCGTGTGGATCAGCATCATCGGGGCGCGGACCCGGGCGCCGGCGACGACGCTTTCAAAGGTTCGCTCCAGCTGGCCGTTGTAGTGGCACACATCGGTCGAGGTGCCACCCATATCGAAACCGATCACCTTCGAGAAACCTGCCGTCTCGGCCGTCTCCACGGCGCCGACGACGCCCCCGGCGGGGCCCGACAGGATCGCATCCTTGCCACGGAACAAATGCGCGGAGGTGAGCCCGCCGGACGACTGCATGAACATCAGCTTGGGTGCGTGCTCGCCGGCGTTGTCGTTCGCCTCGTCCATGCCACCATGGGCCGACAGCGCTCCCGCCACACGGTCCACGTAGCGGCTGAGCAACGGCGACAGATACGCATCCACCACCGTCGTATCGCCCCGGCCCACGAACTTCACGAGGGGACTCACTTCGTGGCTGACCGAAACTTGCGCAAAGCCCATCTCGCGGGCGAGCTCCGCCGCTTGGCGCTCGTGACCGGGATGGGCGTAGGCATGCATGAAGACGATGGCGATGGAGTCGATGCCGTCCTCACGGGCGCCTTCCAGAATCTTGTGCGTGGCGTCGAGGTTCAGCGGAACCTCGACCGTCCCGTCGGCGCGAACGCGTTCCGGAACCTCGGCGACGCGCTCATACAGCATCGACGGCTTCTCAATCTGGCGGGCGAAGATTTTGGGGCGGGCCTGATAGCCGATCTCCAAGGCGTCGCGGAAGCCGTCGCTGACGATCAGGAGAACGCGGTCGCCCTTGCGCTCGAGCAGCGCATTGGTCGCGACCGTCGTGCCCATGCGCACGGTCTTGATGAGGTCAGGGGGTAGAGGCGCCTCGCGCGGCACCCCGATGAGATCGGCGATGCCTGCGATGGCAGCGTCTTCATAGGATTCGGGGTTCTCCGAGAGCAGTTTCGCGGTCACGAGCGCACCGTCGGGCCTGCGGCCGACAATGTCGGTGAATGTGCCGCCACGGTCGATGAAGAACTGCCATTGGCCGGTCATGCTGCGGTGTGTCCGCTTGTCACGCGATCCGCTTCAGCCCGGCCGCGTATTGCTTCCAGCGCCGGACATAAACGCCGGCGCCGCGCGCGATCATGGCGCGCATCTTGTCGTCCACCTCGCGCACGGCCTTGGCGGGCGATCCGATGATCATGGAGTTGTCGGGAAACTCCTTGCCCTCGGTAACGAGTGCGCCGGCCCCTACAAGGCAGTTCGAGCCGATCTTGGCGCCGTTCAGCACGATCGCGCCCATCCCGATCAACGTGTTGTCGCCGATGGAGCAGCCGTGGAGGATGACATTATGCCCGATGACGCAGTCCTGGCCGATGGTCAGCGGAAACCCGGGATCGGTATGAAGCGTGGAGTTGTCCTGAACCTGCGAGCGCGTGCCGATCTCGATCCACTCATTGTCGCCACGCAGCACCGAGCCGTACCAGACGCTGGCGTCGGATTTCAGTCGGACCTTGCCCGTCAAAATGGCCGTCTCGGCGACCCAATAGAGCCCGTCTTCCGGAAATTCGGGTGCCTGCCCGTCAAGCTCATAGACCGCCATTTTCGCTCCTTTCGCCGCTTTGCTGCCGTGGATACAATTCTGAGGCATCCTTGTCATGCAAGATCGGGCCGCTCATCCGGCATCCGGCGCGCTCGAACCTCTTGTAACAAGGGAAGCGCCCCGGTAAGGAAAAGCGCCCCTAGAAGATTCTCAAGGGTTTGAGCGAGCTGATGAGCACCGAAGACACCAAAAAAGGCGGAAATCCGCTGACGATCTTTATCGTTTCGCTGTGCGCCGCCATCGTGATGGCAGGCGGCTTCGCGATCGTGATCGAGGCCTTTATCCTGGCGGCGGCCAATCTCTTCGCGCTGGGATCGACTTTCGTATGGGTCGCGAGCGCCGCCAACGGGCTGCTGGCGCTGTGGTTCGCCGTCTGGACCTTCGTCCGGTCGTGGCATGTGGAGCGGCGCCTTGGCGCTGGGCTCGAAGTCGATGAGCCGAAAATGTCGATTCTTGCCAATCTACGGGGATAGCCGCAGGCATCTGACCTGTTAGCGGTGCGCTACGGGAACGAATATGCCATGCGGGATGGCCGAAAAGCCCGTATGGTTCAACCGGATCAAGACGTTCAAGGGGGTCCACTATGTCGGTTTGGGGAAAGCTCGCAGGTGCAGCCGCAGGTCTCGCGGTCGGAGGACCGATCGGAGCGCTGGTTGGCGGTGTCGCCGGACATTATGTGATTGACCGCGACGGCGAAGAGGGTGCCGCGGGCCAGGGCGAGGACCAGGTGGCCTTCACCGTGGGTGTCATCGCGCTCGGCGCCAAAATGGCCAAGGCAGACGGCGTCGTCACGATGGACGAGGTCAACGCCTTCAAAGAGGTCTTCAAGGTCCCCGACGGCGAAATGAAGAATGTTGCGCGGGTGTTCAACCTCGCCAAGCAAGAGGTCGCGGGCTACGAGGCCTACGCCGACCAGCTTGCCGGGATGTTCAAGGGCAACCGGAAGCTGCTGGAAGACGTGCTGGACGGTCTGTTCCACATCGCCAAGGCCGATGACGAGTTTGATCCCAGCGAGGAAGAGTTCCTCCGGCAGGTCTCGAAACGCTTCGGCTTCACCGAAACGGAATTCACCTACATCAAGGCGCGGCACGTTGTGGCGTCTAAGCGCAATCCGTACGAGGTGCTCGAGGTCCAGCCGACCGTCACCAACGACGAACTCAAGGCCCAGTACCGCAAGCTGATCGCGGACAACCACCCGGACAAGTTGATCGCCCGCGGTGTGCCGGAAGAATTCATCGCCATCGCCACGGACAAGGTCGCCGCGATCAACGAGGCCTATCAGCAGATCGCGAAAGAGCGCGGTCTTTAGGCCCGCGTATCTTCTCCGCCAGGAGCGCGGCCGTTCCGAGGCCGCTTCGTGGCGCCAGAAGCGCGGCCGGCTTTCATCGTGGGCCAACGCGTATGAGGAGTGGGTCGGATGACGTCTTCGCCCGACAGTAAGCTCGCCGCGCACTGGATCCCGTCGCCCAATTTCGAGCCGCGGAGCGCGGGACGGCAGCCCGATATGCTGATCCTGCATTATACGGGCATGGAAACGCATGACGCGGCCCGCGATTGGCTCGCCTCGGAAGAGTCCAAGGTCTCGGCACATTACATCGTAGACGAGGACGGGACCATCACGCAAATGGTGGAAGAAGCCGAGCGGGCCTGGCACGCCGGCCAAAGCTTCTGGGCTGGCGAGACGGACCTGAACTCAGCGTCGATCGGCATCGAGATCCACAATCCCGGTCACGATTTCGACTATCCGCCGTTCCCTGACGTGCAAATGCAGGCCGTCGAAGCGCTCTGCCGCGACATCCTGGGCCGTCACGCGATCCCGGCGTCCCGTGTCCTGGCCCATTCGGACATCGCGCCGGGACGCAAACGCGATCCGGGCGAGCGCTTCGACTGGGCACGGCTCGCCCGCGCCGGGATCGGCCTATGGACCGATCCGGTGCCTAACGCCGGCGACCCCGGTCTCGGACTTGGCGACGAAAACGGCGCCGTCGCCGAGTTGCAGAAAGATCTCTCGGACTTCGGCTACGGGGTCGAGGCCACCTCGACCTATGGACGCGGTACGGAAATCGTCGTGGAAGCATTTCAGCGGCATTATCGCCCTGAGCGGGTCGATGGACGCGCGGACCGGTCCACGCGCGAGACTCTGAAGCGGCTGCTTCTGGTCCGCGCCGGCGGAGCTGTGTGAGGCGCCCCGCTTCGTTTCTCTAGCGCTGGTGATCAAGCTGGCAACAAAACAAAGGCCCGCCCAAGGACTGGGTGAGCCTTTGAAACCGTATCGTCCGGCGCTTGAAGCGCCATGAGCGCTACTGGTTGTCGTTGTAGAAGCTCTCGGCCTTCTCGAGGTTGCCCTCGGGGTCTTCCATGAACTTTTCTTTGACGGACTGCTTGGAGAAGCAGTAAACCTTGTCGT
>JARRPE010000041.1:0-8926 GCA_037383205.1 Methyloceanibacter sp. | reverse complement strand
GACCGGCATCGCATTGAGCCTCATTGCGATTTCCGATGAGTCCGCGGCCGGCTTTCGATTAGCTGCGGTGGTCAAAATCATCTCATGATGGCGCTGAGTTTCGTCAGCCAATGGGCTGACGAGCCGAGTACCGTCGAGAGGCAAGCGCGTAGAAGCCTCGCGGATGGCGGCATGGCGGACAGTCGGCTTGGTGGGAGCGGCGCATGAACTGCGCAACAGCTTTCCTGCAATCAGCGGTATGACGCACGCGCTGCACGACGTGCTTGTTTCCGCATAATCATGACCAAGTCTAGGGAGATGACGGAGCGGCCGTTCGCGGTAGCGGGCGGCCGCATCCCCTTGATGCGGCCGGTTAGCTCGTGCGCCGGGAGAGCTGCGTTTTCTCGATCAGGTATTGAATAAACCCGGGCATGTCGAAGAAGCGCGCCGTGCGGTTCTTGTACTCGAGATAGGTGGCGCCGTAGCGGTCTTCGAGCCATTGCTCCTCTGTCAGCGCCATCAGCACATAGACGCAGCTCGCAGAGAACGCCAAGGGTACCGTGAGCCAGGAATCGGCCATGATGACCGTCCCGATCAGTCCTAGTATCGATGACGCATATTGCGGGTTGCGGCTAAACCGATAGAGGCCATGGCTGATCAGTCCGTCCTCGCCGCAATACGTGTTGCCGAGGCCGAGATTGAAGTAACCGAAAACCGTGATGCCGAAGCCAACAAGGAACAGCGGAAGGCCAATGATGAGGCGACTGAGATCGATCAGGCCAGCGCTATTCCAATCCAGAATTCCCATGACGAAGGTCAGCACCATCCCGGCGCGGAACAACGTCCAGAAGGTCACACTCTGCCAGGTCCCCGGGCCGGGCGTCGGCCAAATCCGGAAGGGCGGAAAAAAGAGCGTCCGCAGCATCAGGAAGTTCAGCGTGATGCCAACGATGAGGCCCACGACGAAAACGGCGTTTGTGTAACTGAGATCGATCATGATAAGCGCGGACAAGACCAGAGTCGGATTGCAGATTTGCGACAGTCACCTGACGGTGTTGTTGCGTTGTTGCGCGACCGTTTTCTAGATCTTCTGGTTATATTCGCCCACTTCGGGGTGGTTGGCGAGTTCCTTATCTATTTCGGCGAAAATCGCCCGCATATTGTCTTCCGACGTCGGGCTTTCGACCACCACCACGAGCTCGGGCTTGTTCGAGGAGGCGCGTACAAGCCCCCAGGTGCCGTCTTCGAGCACGATACGAATGCCGTTCACGGTAATCAGTTCACGGATTTTCTGGCCGGCGAGCGTCTCGCCGCGCTCCGCAACGCCCTCGAAATGCTTCACGATCTCGTCTACCACACCGTACTTGGTCTCGTCGGCGCAGTGCGGCGACATGGTCGGCGACTGCCAAGTGCGCGGCAGTGCGTCCTTCAGTTCGGCAAGCGTCTTGCCGGGGGTTCGCTCCAGCATGTCCAGCACGGCGATTGCCGATACCAAGCCGTCGTCGTAGCCGCGCCCGATCGGCTTGTTGAAGAAAAAGTGCCCGGACTTTTCGAAACCGACCAGCGCGCCGTTCTCGTGGCTATAGCGTTTGATGTAGGAATGACCGGTCTTCCAATACGCCGTGTGCGCCCCGTTCTTGATCAGAACCGGATCCGTCTTGAACAGGCCCGTCGACTTCACGTCGACGACGAAATGGGCGTCCTTGTGGAGTGCGGAAATGTCACGCGCGAGCATCACGCCGACCTTGTCGGCAAAAATCGCATCGCCCTTGTTGTCGATCACGCCGCAGCGGTCGCCGTCGCCGTCGAAAATGAGGGCGAGATCGGCTTTGTGCTCAAGGACCGAGTCGCGCGTCGCGTTCAACATCTCGAGGTCTTCGGGATTGGGATTGTGCGCCGGAAAGCTGTGATCGAGCTCGCAATTGAGCGGGATCACCTCGCAGCCGAGTTCGGACAGCACATGCGGCGCAAAGGCCGCTGCGGTGCCGTTGCCGCAAGAGACGACAACCTTCATTTTGCGCGTGTATTTCGGGTGCTTCAGCAGATCGGCCATGTAGCGTTCCGGCAGATCGGGGACATAGATGTAACGTCCGCCGCCTTCGTACTCGCCGAACTCGGCATTCATCACGATCTCTTTGAGCCGGCTCATGTCGTCGGGCGAGAAGGTCAAGGGACGGTCGATGCCCATCTTGATGCCGGTCCAGCCATTGTCGTTATGGCTCGCGGTGACCATGGCCACGCCTTCCACGTCGAGCTCGAACTGAGCGAAATAGGCCATCGGTGATAGAGCCAGGCCGATGTCGTGGACTTCCGCCCCGCCGGCCAGAAGGCCGGTGGTCAGTGCCGCCTTGATCGCCGAGGAGTAGGACCGGAAGTCATGCCCGACGACGATGCGCATGGGCACGCCGCGTTCGCGCATCAGCGTCGTGAGCCCGAGGCCAACCGCTTCCATGCCCAGAAGATTGATCTCGTCGGGAAAGAGCCAACGTGCGTCGTATTCCCGAAACCCCGTCGCCTTGACGAGGGGAAGCCGCTCGAATGCGGCGGTGTTGGGGACGAGATCCTGGCGTGGCTTGGGGAACATTCTGTCTCCTCGTAGAAAATGGGCCGGGGCGCGGTGCTTGGGACCGGGCCGGACGGCAACGCAATAGCAGAATATCCCCGGCGTCCACCAGCCCCGACGGTGGGATCCGCGAGAGCGCCGCCAAGTCAAACGGCGCAAGGGCCAATGGCGCAAAGTCCAATGGCGCGACGATTATTACCGCCAAAGACTATTGGATGAGGATCAACTCGTTGCCGCGCATGTTGAAGCTCTCGAGGCGCCCCAAGAAGCTCATGCCGAGGAGGTTGACGTCGAGCGCGCCTTCCTCCGCCACGGCGGCTTGGACATTGCGCACCGTGATGCTGCCCACGCGCACCCGCGACAGGACGACGGGGGCGACCTTGGCGATACCGTTGGCCGTGGACACGCGCGCATTGAAATCGAGGCGTCCTGGCGACAGGCCGGCCCGCCGCGCGTCCTCATAGGTGAGGGCGACGATCGAGGCGCCGGTATCGGCCATGAACGTCACGGGCCGCCCGTCCACCTTGCCCGTGAAGACAAAATGTCCCCGCCGGTCCGCCTTCAGGCGCACCTCGCCGGAGAAGCCTGGCTCGTTTTCTGCCTGCGGCGAGGGGGCCGCGGCGAACGTTAGGCGCAGTTCGCGGCCGGCTGAATCCAACAAATTCTTGAGATCGTCGAAGAAATAGACGCCAAGAAAGAGGGTCGCGCCGACCAGGGTCCACTGCACCGCCTCCTGTAGCAGGCGTTTGTTCGCCGACCGCACAATGGACCTCGCCGTCTCGGATGTCCGGTTCCGGGCGTCTCGTCTGTCTGCCTTGTCAGCCGGCCTTTTCAGCCGCGCAAGGTCAGATAGTCCCCAGAGAATTCATAGGAGCGCAGGCGGCTTAAGAAACTCATACCGAGCAGGCTCTGCGACAGCGCCCCCGGTTGCGCGATGAGCGCCTCGACTCGGGTCCGGTCCAAGGGCCCCACGGAGACGTCATCGAGCCAGACCCGCGCGGCCATGGTGCGGCCGTTGGCGGTGAGAACCGGCACCTGGAACGTCATCTCATCGACGTCGATGCCGGCGGCACGCGCGTCTTCGGGCCTCAGGACGATCGAGGAGGCGCCCGTGTCCACGATCATGGAGACGGCCTCGCCGTTGACTTCCACATTCGCCGTGAAGTGTCCGTTCAGCCGCTTTCTGAGCTTGACCTCGGTGAGACCGCCCGAGCTCGTCTCGACCGTCATGGCCGTGCCGGGCAGAAGCTCACCGACCACACGCGTGGCGATCGGCGTCAGCTCGTCCTTGTAGGCATAGAGGGTCACCAACCCGAGCCCGAGCGCCAGCCAGGTGACTGCGTCGCGGGCGACGGCGGCCGCGCCGCCGCCATAGCGGCCGAGCAAGCCACCGGCCAGGTAGATCAGCAGCGCCAGCAGAAAAACCCCGTAGCCGAACGTGGTCTCGTCGACCCCTGCGATCATCCCCGAGTCGTTGCCGACGAGCAGCATGCCGCCGAGTGCGAGGACGAACAGGGCGACCCACGTTGTCATGACGCGGTCTCGCCCTCCGAGGCCTGACGCTCAAGCCGGCGCAGCCGCTCGGGCAGTGCCGCCGTGATGGCGCGCCGCTCGGCGGGGCTCATAGTGACCCAGCTGGCGATTTCGTGGCCGCTACGGCCGCAGCCGACACAAATTCCCGACACATCGTCGAGCATGCAGACGTTGACGCAAGGCGTTTCCAAGCCATCCTCGCTGGTTAGGAGCACAAGCTCCCTATGTAGTCGCTGTGGTGGGGGAGGGCAATCGGCGCAGGTCGCCGCACTTTCGGGCGCTAGCTCGCGCGCTTCTCCCAGAGGGCATCGGTCTTGGACGTCTGTTCCAGGTTCTGTTCGCCCGGTTCGGCAAGTCTTGGCAGCGCCTCCATGATGCGGCCCGGCGGCAGGGCCACGGTCACTTCCGTCCCGTAGCGCAGCTTGCTTTTCAAATCGAAACTGCCGCCGTGAAGTTCGATCAATCCCTTTGTGATCGGAAGCCCAAGGCCCGTTCCGCCCTCGGCCGTCTGGTGAGCGAGGGAGCCCTGACCGAAGCTGCGCAGGACGCGTGGGATTTCATCGTCGGGGATGCCGGGGCCCGTATCCTTGACGGTGAGCGCTACCCCGCCGGCGTTCGTCCGCGCCACTTTCAGTGTGACGGTTCCCTTGGACGGCGTGAACTTGATCGCGTTGGAAAGAAGGTTGAGGCAGATCTGCCGCATGGCGCGTTCATCCGCCCAGACGTTCGGCAGATTCTCCGCAAAGTCCTCATTGACCTTCAGCCCCTTGTTCTCGGCCCGCACGCGCATCAAGCGGTGACACTCCTCGGCGATGTCCGTCAGTGAAACGGGCTGCTCGTGGAGTTCGTAACGGCCGGCCTCGATCCGGCTGATATCGAGAATCTCGTCGATCAGGGTGAGAAGGTGCTGGCCGCTCTCGTGAATGTCGTTCGCATACTCTTTGTACGTCGGATTGGCATGCGGGCCGAATGCCTCGTCACGCATGATTTCCGAAAACCCGAGAATGGCGTTGAGCGGTGTCCTCAGCTCATGGCTCATCGTCGCCAAAAAGCGCGACTTGGCGAGGTTCGCTTCTTCAGCCCGCAATCGGGCTTCATCGGAAATCGCCTTCGACTGCTCGAGCTCGCCGATCAGCGCATCTTTCTCCGCCCGGAACTCCAGCATGGAGACGACGGTGCTGTTGAAACCGTTCATCAGCCAAATGAAGTAGAGGTGGACCGCCACGGCCATCGTGGCCATGGCCCAGTAGAACGGGTCGTTAAGCAGCGCGAAGCGAATGACGATGGCGGCCGTCATGGGCAACGTGCCCGCGTAGACGATGGGCATGACGGTCGAGGCGAAGAGCATCCGCATCGAGATCACGACCAGAATGGCCGCGAACATAAAGGTATAGCCGGCGATGCCTTCCGTCGTTGGGCTGACGAACACAACCGACGCCCAAGTCACGCCGTACAAGAACTCGGCCGCGGTGATCTTCGCCCGCCACAAGGCGACGTTGACCTCCGTGCGTGGCTCCTTTGAAAACTGGCGGCAGATTCCTATGAGGATGCCTTTGGTGACGAAAATGCAGCAGAGCCATAGGACCAGTTCGCGCGGTGAGGACCAGAACATCGCGCCCATGGCGACGACGACGGCGAGTAGGGGCGTGGTGACGGCGGCCGACAGCTCGTTCTTCACGAACATCATGAGGAGTTCGTAGTCGAACTCCGGCTTGCCGGCGGATTTGTAGGATAGTCTTTCGCGGGCCTCTTGGACGCTGCGGAAGGCACGCCGCTTCTGCCCGTTCAGCGAGCTGGGACCGGCCACCGAGGCCTCGGCTGACGCACTACTCGACATCTCTTCAGGAACCCGCACCCTGACCGCAGACAACTACACACGGGGACCGCGCGGACGCACGTCGGCGAGAAGCCCGTCCCCCGAAATTAGGCTTAACAAGTAGTATCTAGATAAAATCCTAATGAGCCGTTTACTGGCGCCTCGGGGTGGCACCGGTCTTGAAGTGGACGTTGCAGAGAATACATGAAACCGATACCCCCGCGCGGGGGGAGGGGGAAAAATGGGAACACGATGCAACTAACCGTGGTCGGGTGCGGCGACGCGTTTGGCGCTGGAAATCGGCTGCAAACCGCGTATTTCGTCCGCTCGCGAACATCGACCTTTCTGATCGATTGTGGCGCCACAACTCTCATCGGCCTGAGCCGGCTGGGTTTGTCGCCGAACGATATTGACACAGTGTATGTGTCACATCTGCACGGAGATCACATCGGCGGCCTCCCGTGGCTCCTCATTCATGCCAAGTATGTCGGCCTGAGGACGCGGCCCCTGGTCGTCGTCGGTCCCAAGACGACCGAAGAGCGGTTCATCACTCTGACCGAGGCGGTCTATCCCGGCACGCTGGACAGCGGCATCAACTTCGACCTCGTCTTCGTCGAGCATCAGGAGCAAACCCCTCTGGAGCTGAACGGTGTCTCGGTCACGCCGTTCGAAGTCCACCATCCTTCCGGCGCGCCGCCTTACGCGATGCGCTTCGACATCGACGGCAAGATCTTGTCCTTCACCGGCGATACCGGCTGGGTCGATGTGCTGCCCGAGGTGTCCCGAGGTGCCGATCTCTTCATTTCCGAGTGCTTCCAATACGACATCGAGATGGCGATGCATCTCGACTACAAGACGATAGACGCCAACTACGAGCGCCTGGCTGCGAAGCGGGTCTTGCTCACTCACATGGGGCAAGAGATGCTGGAGGCGCGCGCGGGGGTGGACCCGTCGCGCTACGAGCTCGCCGAAGACGGCATGGTGATCGACCTCTGAAGCGCGAGGCGTCTTACTTTCGGTCTTGCGGCCGCGCATCTGCCGGCCCCGTTTAGCCCCTTGATGCCCGATGGCGGACTTCAACACGATACTGAGTGACATCCGGCGCTGCCGGATTTGCGTGGAGGCGCCACGCGGCCGGCCGTTGCCGCACGAGCCCCGTCCCGTGTTGCGGGCCAGCACGACCGCCCGGCTCGCCATTTGCGGTCAGGCGCCGGGGACGCGCGTGCATCAGTCAGGCAAGCCTTTCACCGATCCGTCGGGCGACCGGTTGCGGACGTGGCTGAACATGACGCCCGACACATTCTACGACGAAACGCGTGTCGCCATTGTTCCCATGGGGTTTTGTTTTCCAGGGCTCGACGCAAAAGGGGGCGATCTGCCGCCGCGGCGCGAGTGCGCGGCGCGCTGGCATCGCGAGCTGTTCGCGGCGCTGCCGAATATCGAACTGATCCTGGCGGTCGGCGCTTACGCCCACGCATTTCACCTCGGGATGGCGCGGGGAAAGACCCTACAGGAGACCATGCTCGACTGGCGGGCGCATCTCGAAGCGCCTCGGGGGCCCCGCGTCTTCCCGCTGCCTCATCCGTCCTGGCGGAACAATGCCTGGCTGAAGAAGAACCCGTGGTTCGAGGCCGAGTTACTTCCCGTCCTGCGCCGCGAGGTCGGCAAGGTCATCTAAGTCAGCTTGCGGATCGTGGAATATTTATCTACGTTCTCCGGCTAATCGGCTGCAAATTAGAACCGTGTTTCTTATCAGCGGGATTGCCGCCCCAATTTTCTCGGACGGGTTCAATGCTGGATCGGATGGACCGCAAGATCCTGGAAATCTTGCAGGAGGATTGCACCTTGCCGGTTGCCGAGATCGGCAAGCGGATCGGGCTGTCTACGACCCCGTGCTGGCGGCGCATCCAGAAGCTCGAAGAGAAAGGCGTTATCGAGCGCCGCGTGGCGCTGCTGGATCCCAAAAAGGTCAATGCGGGGGTGACGGTGTTCGTCTCCATCACCACCAGCAATCACACCAAGGAATGGCTTGAGCGCTTCCATGCCGCGTTGGCGGATTTTCCGGAGGTGGTCGAGTTCTACCGCATGAGCGGTCAGATCGACTATCTCTTGCGCGTGGTGGTTCCGGACATCGAGCGCTACGACGCTTTCTACAAGCGGCTCATCGCCAGGATCGAACTCACCGATGTGAGTTCGGCCTTCGCCATGGAGCAGATCAAGTTCACGACATCGTTGCCGCTGGACTACGCCGCCGAAGAAAAGCGCGCATGAGACGCTAGGACGTCTTGGCGTCGTCGCGGTTGAGCCGTGCGATGAGGCTGGATGTATCCCAGCGGCGCCCGCCCATCTCTTGAATCTCCGCATAGAACTGATCGACAAGCGCGGTGACGGGCAGACTCGCGCCGTTGCGCCGCGCTTCGTCGAAGCAGATGCCGAAATCCTTTCGGACCCAATCGACGGCAAAGCCGAATTCGAACTCGCCCGAGATCATGGTCTCCCAGCGATTGTCCATCTGCCAGGACTGCGCGGCGCCTTTGGAGATGGTGGCGATGACCTTCTCCATGTCCAGCCCTGCGCGCATGCCGAAGTTGAGCGCCTCGGCGAGCCCCTCGATCAGACCGGCAATGCAGATCTGGTTGACCATCTTGGTGAGCTGACCGGCGCCGGGCGGCCCGATGAGCGTGACGGCGTGCGCGAAGGCCCTAATCGCGGCTTGCGCCTCTAAGAAATCCGGCTCGTCACCGCCAACCATCACGGTGAGCTTGCCATTCTCGGCGCCGGCCTGTCCGCCGGAAACGGGCGCATCGAGCGCGCCGGCGTCCCGGGCCTTCGCAGCCTCGTAGAGTTCGCGTGCGATTTCGGCGGACGCGGTGGTGTGGTCCACGTGAACCGCGCCCGGCTTCATCCCCTGATAGCAGCCGTCAGGGCCCAGGGTCACCGAGCGCAAATCGTCGTCATTGCCGACGCAGGTGAAGACGATATCGGCATCCGCGGCAGCCTCGGCCGGGGTGGCCGCGAACGACCCGCCATGCTCG